>JAIRLW010000229.1 GCA_031259095.1 Planctomycetaceae bacterium
GGGCTTTGGGGTAGGATGACTGGAACCTACCCTGTTGGGGTAGGCGATTCAGTAAAAAATCCGACTGCCCTTTCAGGGCAATACAATTTTTGCGTGAAAAACAGGAATAATTTGGGGACTCTTTATATCGGAAAGCAAACAGACCAAAAAAATAAAAATACTTAAAAATAAGGAAATTAAACTACTTTTTTTTAAGAAAGTGCAGATTAATTGTTTTAGTTAATTGATTATTTGTCCCATTAGTCTCTATGGTCTCTATTGTCCCTATAAAAAGGGACTTTAGGGATTAATGGGACATTAGGGACATCATCATTAGTGACATCATCATTAGGGACATCATCATTAGGGACATCATCATTAGAGACATCATCATTAGAGAAAACGTTATTGGGGTTTCTTGGAGGTCATTTTTTGGTCTAATTTTTGTTCTTTTTCACGTTCTTTTCTGGATTTTGAAAGTTCTTCCCAAGTTGTTTTGGTCAAGTCGTCGAAAGTTCGCTGTTTTTCGAAACGGGAACGAATCGGCATAATCCGAATGTTACGAAATTGTACGTTAGTTCCGCCTTCCGGCGTAAGAAATTGAATTGTTCCGGGTAACAGAAAGGGTCCGGCTTTAGGATTTTCTTTATTTAACGGGCGTTTGTCGGACATTTCACAAACCGGAATACCATTGACCCATGTTTGAAAATGCCGGTCAACGGCAACAAGCGTTAGATAATTCCAGACATGATCTTCAGGACGAATATATCGTGCGTTTTTCTGACCGCGAAAAGAACCGACATCAACGCCAACCGTTTGATCTCGATCCTGACGTTTGGGGAAATTCTGAATCGATATTTCATAACCGCTTTGCTCTTCGCGCGGAATCGACCGGAAAAACAGACCGGTTCGTGATGAAGAGAAAGTGATATTGTATTCGAGTTGCAAAATGAAATTATCAAACGAGTCTTTGGTCTCAATGACTCCGGGACCGCCGCTTAACTCCAATGCCAGATCGCGGGTCGTATTCAAGTGAACCGCATCACTGCGATAGCGCAAGAATTTTTCAGGATTCATCGGATCGACAATCGACGTCGAAGAACCCGGCAGCCACAACATGTTACGAAATCGGACTTTTCCTTTAGTAACCAAAAGTCCAAGATAACCGTAACCAAGCGGTTTGGCGTCGAACAAGGCAATGGGTTCGTTTTGATCAATGGTAATTTGTAACCGTCCCACTTCAAACTGGGCTTTCAGACGGCGCCAACGTGACGTTTCTGAATTAAAGGTATGTTGCGCGGAAAGTTCCCGTACTTTTTCTTGTTCTTTAAATTGTTCGGCGCCGGGTTGCTGCCGACCAAGTATGGTTCCGCGCGGACGTGTGAAGTCGGCGGAATTAAGCACAATTGTGTAACAGGACGAATGAAGGTCTTTCGGATTGGGCGGCGTGCGTAACAGAAGGAATGCCTCCGCGTTTTCTTCCGTCTGAAAATCAAACATAAATGTTGCATCACCAAACTGGGTTGTTGTGTAAAGAAGTCCGGGATGTTGCGGATCACTCTGAATTTCATTGTTCGCAATCGTAAAACGTCCGCCGCCGTAAGGTCCCTCTTTTTGTGTACGCCAACCAAAAAAAGTTTTGCCGTCGAAAAGAAGACTCCAACCTTCTTTTAACATTTTATCCTTCAACTGCAACATCGGATCCACTGCAAACAAAGCCGCTCCACGTTCAGCCTCCGCCCGTTGTTGAAGCCAACGTTTCCGGTCATTTTCACGTTTTTGCAACGCATTCAATTCCTGTTGTTTTCGCTCGGAATCTTCCAATTCTTCGAGTTTGTCTCTTTTGGTTTTTAATTCCAGTTCGAGTTGTTCGTCGTGTGTAAGAGTTTTAGTCGGCGTGGGAGAATTAGGCAAATTGAGCGGATTAGATAAATCAGGCGAATCAGACGACCTCGATGTTTTCGGTAACGCCGACGTTTTCGGCGATGTTTTTGTTTCCGGTATCGGAACAACATCGAGAGAGCCGGAATTTTCGGATAACACTTTCGGAAGATAATTTTGAGATTCATTAAAAAGTGAATAAATTCCTTGACGAATCCCTTTTTCCACTTCCAATTGTTTTCTCAATTGGCTTTCCTGTTCTTCGCGGTTATATTCTCTGATTCGGGCTTCTTCCGCCTGACGTAAAACGTATTCTTCACGCGTCATACCGGGTCGAAAACGGCTGGAACCGCTATAAGGAGTCACGTTGTAAGGATAGGGATAAGAAGGAGGTCCAACCGAAAAATCACCTAACGTGATATTGGTTTTCCCTGAAGTATTACCGCCTAATGGTTGCGGAAGCGGAGAATTAAGCGAATCTAATTTTCCAATTTCCGGTTTTTTCGTATTATTGTTGAAAAGCGAATTGTAAAGCGAAGACGAATTGTCAACGTTTCCGTTGCGCATCCAATCGTTCGGTTGAGAAGTCTGATTTTGTTTCGTCAAACCGGATGGTGAATCTAACAAAATTTGCGCCAGCAATTCACCCGACGGAAAAAACACAAAACAACAAGCGAGCAAAGATAAAATGAAAAAAAACCGCATAATTCCAAACAAACAATGCCAATGTTAAACACAATCACACCACTATTAAAAAGCATTTTATCAAATTCCAGAAAGAATGACAAGAGTTATTCGCATAGTTTCCTCAATGCGGTTTTGTAAAGAAACACAGCCGCGCGTTCCACATGAGGCGATATTCCAAGAGCCGACCTTTCACCCAAAGGACATAAAAATCATTGGGGAATTTCTAAAAATATCATTTGCCCAAAGATTTTTGATTCTTTTAATTATTTTAATTATTTTAATTATTTTAATTAATTGGTTATTTGTCCCATTAGTCCCTATCGTCCTTAATGTCCTTATAAAAAGGGACTTTAGGGACGATAGGGGATATTAGTAACAAATGATTTTTCATAAAACGTTGCGGCTAAAAAACGAATTGTTAGAGGTTTCCATTGTTTTTTGAACTCAAAGATTGACAATAACTAAATTTTCTGTAAAATTTAATCAATTCTTGTAAATTTTGTTTATTTTGTCAAAAAAATATCTCGAAATTATTTGTTGAAGGTTTTTAGAAATTACCCTAATTTAAAGAAGATTTTGATATGAAACTTTTGTGTAACTTTTTTCTTGTGTCGTGTTTTTTGTTGTTGGGAATTGGATCGCTTTTTGCGGAGAATGTTGCCGCGGAAAATATGGCGCCGGCGGCAACGGTTTCGGCAAGTTCTGAATATAACGCTAATTACGCGGCAAAATTTGTTGCGGACGGCGTGATTCCCGAACAAGGAAGCCGCTCCGCCGATCTCAATCATTCTTGGTGCGTCAATAACGAAATCGCAAAAAATTATTGCGAATTGATCTTGCAATGGACACAACCGATTGATGTTGCGGAAATCGTTTATTGGGGCAGAACGTCGTTTTTTGTCAACGAATGTTGGAAAGATTATCAGGTTTTTCTTGACAACCAAACAACTCCTGTTGCCGGCGGAACTTTTCAAATGAAACACGGCGCACAACAAATCACCATCCCAAAACAGAAAACTCAAAAAATCCGGCTCGTTTTTAAAAACTCCTACGGCGGTCCAAACCCCGGCGCAGCCGAAATTATGGTGTTTTCAAATCCGCTCACTCAAAAAGAGTTGCGAAAATTAAACGGCAACTCCGCGCCCGAATTACTTGTTGACCTTGACGAAAAAACGTCGGAATATTTGACACGCGGTTTGAAACAATTTCTTGTCATCAAACGTTTTGAAATCAAATCGTCGCACGTTTACACTTATCATTATGAAGGTTTTCGTGCGGGCGGCGGGTTGTATGTGTTTGATTGTGATGAGTTAAAGAAAAATCCGGACGCGGCGGGAAAATTGTTAGTCCCTTCGCCGGAAGGTCAAATTCTTGACGCCGATCTTTCCTACAACGGCAAAACGATTCTTTTTAGTTGGCGGCGAAAACAATCCGAACCGTATCATCTTTGGACGATCAATATTGACGGTACGGACTTAAAACAATTGACCCGCGGCGCGTGGCACGATTACAACGCCTGTTGGCTGCCGGACGGCGATATTGCTTTTTTGACTTCGCGAAGCCCGCAGTTCGCGTACTGTTGGAACGCTCCGGTCGGAATTTTGCACCGAATGAAACCCGACGGCTCGCAACTAATCCAACTTTCCGCAAATTATCTGAACGATTTCACTCCAAGCGTTATTGACGACGGCAGAATTATTTACAGCCGTTGGGAATATGTTGACAAACCGGCAATTCCAATTCAGTCGCTTTGGACAATTCATCCCGACGGAACGCAATTGCAAGTCTATTACGGAAATCGCGTTTTGTCGCCGGCAACATTTATGGAAGCGCGGCAAATTCCCGATTCGCAAAAAATCGTTTGCACATTAACCGGTCATAACGGACCGACTTACGGTGCAATTGGAATTATTGACCGGCAAAACGGAATCAACGAGCAGGAAGCAATTCAAAATATCACGCCGGAAATTCCTATTGAAAGAGTTGACAAAGGCGACGGTAATCGTTGGGCTGTCCAGATTTATAGTTCGCCGTATCCGATTGATGCGGAACGTTTTTTGGCGTCGGCAAGGGGACCGTTATTGGTTCGGACATTTGATCTTGACCCGAAAACAAATCGACCGTCCGCAGTTGCAACAGTTCTCCCAAAGCCAAGCGACGGAATGCAATACTTCAACGCAATCCCGATTCGCAGCCGTAAACTTCCAACGATTTTGGCAAGCCGTATTCCCGAATCAAACCAGCCTGATTACGCAACTATAACAGTTCAAGATATTTATCGCGGTCTTGGTTCGCATGTCAAACGCGGCGAGGTTGCGGCGATTCGGATTGTGCGTGAGATGCAGAAAACAGTGCGGATTGAGCCGAATTTACGCTCGTTTGGGTTTCAGTTTCCGGTGATTTCGTGCGGTGCGACTTATGCGGGCAAAATGATTCTTGGCGATGTTCCGGTTGCGGAAGACGGGTCGGCAACATTCCTTATCGGCAAAGGAGTTACACGTTCATCGGAAAGTTACGACAGTTATATTCCAAGTCAAGACAAACGGGATTTTCCGCAAGTTGTTTCCGCAACGGGACCGGTCTATTTTATTGCGTTGGACAAGGAAGGGCGGGCAATTCAACGAATGCGGTCTTTTACGCATTTTATGCCCGGTGAAGAGCAAACGTGTGTTGGTTGCCATGAATCGCGGTTATCAACTCCGGTTGTTACAACAAAATTGCCACAAAGTCTGACAAGTAAACCGGTTAAGCCGGTATTGCCGAAATGGGCGGAGGTTTCGGAGGATCGGGCGGCGTTTTCACCCGGATTTGATTATGTTCGTGTTGTGCAGCCGGTTTGGAACCGGTACTGTGTTGAATGTCATAACCCGAAAGATGCGCCGAAAGGAATTGATTTGAGCGGCGGTTTTACTGATTATTTCAACGTGTCTTATGATGTTTTAGCGTCGGAAAAACAAGGGAAAAACGGGAGTCCGTATATTAGTTGGATTCCGACGTACAACGGGGATGAGCAGAATATTTTGCGGGTTGAGCCGAAGGAGTGGGGGGCGTATCAAAGTCCGCTTGCGGAGTTGATCCGCAAGGGGCATCCTGATGAAAGCGGGAAGAAACGGTTTGAGATGGACGACGAAAGCCGCCGTAAAGTTTATGCGTGGATTGATTTGAATGTTCCGTATTATGCTTCAAGCGAAACATCTCATCCTAATTTATTGGGTTGCCGCCGGATTTATCCGCCGAATTTGGACACGGTTTTGAATGAGGTTGCGGTGAGGCGTTGTGCGAATTGTCATTCGGACGGCAATGTTGACCGTTTGAATTGGACGCGCAGAACGCAAAATCGGCATCAATTTCCGCAAGAAAATTCGCGCGGCATTGTTCCGCGCCGAACTTGGGTTCGGATAACGGAACCGGAATTGAATCCGTTTTTGCTTGCGCCTTTGGCAAAATCGTCGGGCGGGACGGAACGTTGCGGAATTATCTTTGCGGACAAAAATGATCCCGATTACCAAAAAATCCTCAACACATTCCAACCGATAACCCAATCCCTAAACCACCAACCAAGAATCGATATGCCCAACAGCAAACCCGCCCCAAATGTCTGCCGATTAACAGACTAAAACTTAGTGTTCGCAGGGGGGGGGTAATTTAGGTAAATTTTTATAAGCAAAATCTATCAACGCTTATCATTAACATATTTGTTTGCCGAACAAACAATGTTGTGAAAAAACAGCTCCGGGAAAAATGAGTCCGTTTCTTAAAATTCCTAATTACTGATAAATTTTATGTACTATATCAGCGGAATTTTCCAAAACGTCTTTTAACTGTTTCCACAAACCTCATTTTCAACCTAATTTTTTCCTAACGATTGTTTAAAACAACCTCAGTAGAGACGCAATGCCTTGCGTCTCTACAAAATGCATTACGTCTCTACAAACCTCATTACCTCATTAAAAACGTAAACAAATAATGAGGTAATGAGGTAATAAGGTTGGTTGTGGGGGGAATCATTTTGCTACTGAGGTTTTTTCGTAAGAAAAATTAGGCGTCAATGAGGTTATTGGTACAATATTCATGCGTGTAAAAAATATTTCACTGATATATTACTAAAATTGTTTTC
>JAIRLW010000279.1 GCA_031259095.1 Planctomycetaceae bacterium
TTATTTTTTGTTATTTGGTCGCTGCGGGACTCAGAATTGAAAATGGATGTTGCCTTGAAAAAACGAATATTCCACAAATAATTACGAATCTTTTATTTGACAATCTACCGATACATTACGTTTCTTTTTAATTTTTGTATCTATTCAGTCGTGATTTTATTTTGCCTCTTAACCCCGCTAGGGGTGAGATGATGTAAAACCGGTTTTTAAAGTGAAAACGGTATATTAGAGATGCCCTAATATTTTTAGATGCGCCCTATTATTATTTTTTAGGGAAAAGATATTGGTCAATAAGGTTATTATTATTATTATTATTATTATTTTTCCTTGTTGCGACTGAGGTTGTTTTCCAGACAATACGAAAAATTAAAATAGACCGTTACCTACTTATCCTCTCCAAAATCCGAAATGATTATTTTTCTGTTCTTTTTTTTTTGTAACTAATTACTTTTTCGATGAGTTGTTGTACTTTATTAAAATTTTTAACGCCCGGCGAAAATTCGACGCCGCTGGAAACATCAATTCCATACGGTTCGGCTTGAGTAATCGCGTCTAATACATTCTCCGGCGTGATTCCGCCAGCAAGGAAGGTCGGAAATCGTTTGCAAAATTCTCTCGCCTCCGACCAGTTCCAACTCACACCATTACCACCAGGTAGAAAACCACGCGACATCTCCAGAAGATAAAGAGAATCTTGCAATATTTTCGTTGCGGATTCATGGAGCAGCCGGTCTCTTGTTTGACCATCTTTGATCACCTGAATCCGTTTTGCCGAAAATTCGCCGGAAATAGAACCATGTAATTGTACAAAATCAATACGCGAATCGATTTCATCCGGCAGGGAATCGACCACAACCAAAACCGTTTGGCGTTCCTGTTGACGGAACGGTTCCGCCGCATCCAGAATTTCACGAATTTTTGAAACGTCAACGTGTCTCGGACTCGGCGGATAATAAATCAACCCGATCATATCCGCCCCAACTTCAAAACATCGCTGCGCCATTTCCGGTGTTGTTATTCCGCAAATTTTAATGTACATCTTTGATAGCAACAGATTTTACTGATTATTTCATATGTTGGGGATAATTATTTACGTTAAAAAAATCAAGAGGTAGGCGATGTTTCGCCCGAAATTTTTTGATTAATAGCGTCGGCTATCGCTGACGCGACCATGAATGAAAACCCTTTGGCAAACGGTCGCCTACCTGAATATTAATCAAACAACAACCTCCTCAAATATGAAATAATCAGAGATTTTTCTATAAAATAAACAGAATTGGCAGAGATCATTTTCTAAGTTGTCAATCCTGTAAATTTTGTTAATTCTGTTTAAAAAATAATTTTTTAGTAATTGCCTGTTATTCAAAAAGTCCGAAAATAATTGTTTTATTTTGATACGGAGTTGTCCGGTCAAGTCCTTCCTCGACAAACGGATTCCAAACCTCAAGCTCCGCAAGGTAAGAACCGGCAGGAAGATGGTTTGACGAAATAAACGTACCAGGACCGTTTGGAATGATTTGCGAATAAGTTTGGCGTATTTCGTTGAATGCGCCCGATTTCGAAATAGTTATCGGAACGGCAATCGTTTCTTTTGGAATTGATGAAACAGTTAATGAAACTTTTTCACCGGCTTTGATATGATGAGCGGTTAGTAATTCTCCTTTCGGCGAGCAAACCGTCAACTTATTAATATCAACGCCAAGTCCATTCGCCGCCGTTGGCGAATCAGCCGTCCAATCAAAAGTGATACGTTCTTTTCGTTGCGATTGAGCCTTGCGAATCGCAAAATATGAAGGAATACGCGCGTTAATCCAACCGTGCGTCAAAAACTGATTGCCGCCGGCAATAAGATAAAATTCCAACGATTTCGAGTTACGGTAAGGGGTGATGCAAGCGGTTGCTTCTGTTTCCGGTGCGAAAATAAGACCGCGCGGCGTCAGGGTCGAATAAAAACCGACAAAACCAAATGTAACCGCTTCTTCACGTTGCTGATCGAGAACCGTGTATGTTGCGGAACTTGACTGGCGTAAAAATCCTTCCTGAAAAAGACTCACACTAAGAACCGAAACACCGGCAACCAACGAAGTCAGCGGAACCGTCCACATCAACCAGATTCTCCGCTTCATCAGACTCAAAACATAAATATTGACCGGACCAATTAATACCGCAAAAACAATAATCAGAACCATAATCAACTTTATATTGATACCATAATCGGCAACTACCGGAAGTAATGAAAGCAATCTCGCTTCGTTAACAATAATCGAAGAGCCGGCAGGTCGGTGGTCGTAGGTATCGCGCCAAAGTTTGGTCTGTTTCAAAACAGTTTCCCGAAACGGTTCAATTGCCGGTTTTGCGGTTTCCATATTTTTGTCAAACACATAAACAAGTCCGAGAACCGCCTGATATTTTCGTGCGGAATTTTGCGTGTCGTCTTCGGCCGGCAACCAGTGTTTGGGAACACTCCAATTAGTTCCGACAACACCAAGTATTCCGCCGGCTTCGACATATTTTTTTAACGCATCGAAAATTCCGGCATGACGTTCCTGAATTTCACGCCATTCGGAATCGATTACGATAATTGCGTCAAACCGCGTGTAAGCAAGCCAGTAATCGCTCCATTCTTCCACCGGAACATTGGACGTCCACGGCATGAGTTCCGGCGGAGCGGAAGTTCCGCCGTGACCGGAAAACGAGACGGCATGTCCTGTCGGCGCGGTTGCCGTTGCCCCTTCAGCATGTTCCGGTTTCTCCGGCGGAATTCCGATTTGGAACAAATTACGAAGATCGCCCGGCACATCCCGACTCGTAAAAATATTAGCAATTTCGTGCGAATAATAGGACTGACCGTGATTGTTGATTTTTCGAAACGGAGTCGGATCCTTTTGATAACGTCCGTCGATAATTACTTGAGCGTCGCCGCTACCGTTCATAGGAAATGCCGGCTGAAGCAGTCGGAGAATCACCGCCGATTCCGGAGGAACCACCACACTGTTCGCCGACCGACTCAATGCCGTTTGATACCGCGAAAAACTGGTTTTCGGTATTTCAAGACCAACCGTATGAGCTTTCGCATCCTTGTTCGTAACACGAAAACGGTATTCAAGATAACCGTAACTGGTTGACGTGCCGGCGTCGGAAGTCATGGGAATTTCCTGAACGGAAATTTTACCATAATTAACCGCGTAAACACGGTTCTGAACACCATTAAGTAACAGAAAAATAAAAAAACAAAAAAGTAGGGTACGTTTCATAAGGTTAATGGGGAACATAAAATTGGTTGTTGGAATAAAAGTGGTGAATTTATTTTTTTAATCCGGCGTGGTACGTCCTGTGGCGACGTCAAATTCGGCGATACTTGGAATTAACATGGCGGCTGTTGTAAAACCGAATGCTCCGGCGAGTACCGCAAACACTAACAAATATTTTCCGAGCAACATGGAGGTAATAATGTAAAATACCGCAATTGGTAAACTAAACGACGCAACCGCAATAGCAGCCGACGGATTTCTTGCTCCTAAAGTTACGTAAAGCCCGATACCGCCTCCGACCATGAACGCGGAAAAAGGAACGAGTTGTGTTTCAAACGAACCGCTGAACGCAACCATAATCCAAATACACGCCGCAATACCGACAAACAAAAAGAATACAATTCCCAAACTTGTTGCGGTTGCCGCCCGCGTATTATCGTACTGCATTCCGATATAAACGCCAACCATCGCGACAAACGCATAAAGAACAGTTAAACCGACCAGCAGGAAAAATAAGGAGGTTTCATCCAATGCCCGATACCAATAAAGACGTCCGCAAAGCAATAACGGTAACAATACAATCCATTTCATGTTATAGAAAATACCGCCGAGTTTTCCGAACACATATTCTTTCGGCGTAATATCGCTTACAAGAATCAGGTCGAATGTTCCGCCGTCTTTTTCCGATGTTTGCGACGTAATCGCCTGCACGTTGACCAACACCAGTGAAAGCAGGAACAACGGAACCAACGGACCGGCAAGTTGCGCAACAGTAATTGCCATACTTTCCATCAACACGGAATGAAGCGTCCACGCACAAATGACAAAAAATGCCAGAAAACCAAATTGTATTACCCAAATCTTCCGACCATAAGCGCGTGTCATCATTTCACGCCAGACAATCGGATTATTCCAGGCATGACGAATCCGAACCGGTTTAGCGGCAACAGCGGACATCGTGTCGGCGTGCCATACCTTCGGCGTAACAATATGGAGAATCGGATTCGGTTCGGCGGTAACAGCGCCGGTAGGTAGAGGTTGGTCATCGCGGCGTTTTTCGGCGATAAATTCGTGCGTCCATTGATTTTCTTCAATTTTTGAAACAGTGTCCACTGCAAGCGATTCCGCCAATGTTTGTTCGACATTCTTTTTGTGCCATGTATCTTCTTCGATGGTGGTTGGTCGTGCTTCGCGGGACGGATTCCAAACTCGAACCAACGTAATAGCAATCGCGTTTATCAAAAGAACGAGGCAACCGCAAATAATCAGAAAATTTTGAATCGGTCCCAAAACGGCTCCGACCGCTGTACTGAAAGAGATTGTTGAAACATCAATTGCCGGTCTGGACGCAACCACAACCGCGCTCCATGGACTGAACAAAACAGTGAACTTCAAACCGTTTGGCATGGAGATTGCGATTGTTTCCCAAATTCCGATCCAAAGCACCAACGCGAGAATGGTTGTTGCGATTGCCTGAAACGTTTTTTCGCGCCAAAGAGCAATACAACTGCCGAGACTGCCGCACGCTAACATACTGAACAATGTTACCAACATGACCCGAACAATCTGATAATACGAAACACCGCCAAGCATGGCAATAGCCATAAAAACCGGAACGGAAACTGCAAGCATCATCAGAATATTGAGTAAACTGGCAAACAGTTTACCGAGTACCAATTCGCTGTTAGACATTCGGGTTAATAGAAGTAATAATAATGTTTTACGTTCTTTTTCTTGCCCGACGGCGCTGGCGGCAAGCGTGGCGGCGAAAAAAACGGCAAGAACCAACTGAACCGGAGCAAGAAATTGAAACAACATTGCGCCGAATCGTGCAAAATCGCCGGGATCGGTAATGAGTTGCGTCCCGCTAACCACCAGCCATGCCGTCGCGATAAGCAACAAAAGCAATCCGACATAAACACTGCGGATAAGATACGTCCAATCACGACGCGGCGCAATCGTAATTTCACGGGTAAAAACTGGTCCAATCAACATAACGTAGGAAACATGAGGGGATTTTTTATGGCAACTTCTAAAAACTCATTTTTTGGTCAACCGAAATCGGCTAAAATCGATTTTAGTCGATTTTAATCTGTGAAGAAATAAGTTTTTAGAAGTTCTCTTATGATTTTAGGAATCGGTCGTCTAGTTTATCCCGAAACAGGAACTTTTTCAAGTAGCATACCGGATTGTTGCCGATAAAATTACAAAAGAACGAGGATTAGAAACATCGGAATAATTACCATTATTTTTATATCATAAGGGAATCTCTAAAAATATCGTTTGCCAAAAGATTTTTAATTAATTAATTAATGAATAATTAATCAATTGATTATTTGTCCCATTAGTCCCTATTGTCCTTAATGTCTCTATAAAGTGGGACTTTAGGGACGGCTGGGGCATTAGGAACAAATAATTTTTCATAAAACGTTGTGGTTAATAAAAACAGACTGTTACGGAACGGAATGATTCCTAATCATTTTCATTTTCAATAAGTTGTTTTAATTGTTGAAACTGTTTTTTAACGTCCGGTTTTCCGAGCAACGCGGTTCCGGTAACAAAAAGATTAGCGCCGGCGGCGGCGGCGGCGGTAATGGTAGATTCGCTAATGCCGCCGTCAACCGAAATAAGAATATTTTCGTTGGCAACCCGACGAATTCGGCGTATTTTATCGAGTGAACGTGTATCAAAAGTCTGTCCTCCAAAACCGGGCATCACACTCATTGTCAGAACGAGTTCACAATCGTTGACATACGGCAACACCGCCTCAACCGGAGTAGGCGGATTGGACGCCAGACCCGGAACCGCTCCGAGTTTCCGAATCTCATCAAACAACATTCGCGGATCCGGCGCAACCTCAATATGAACCGAAAGCATATCGGCTCCCGCACGACGAAATGCCGCAAGATATTGTTGCGGTTCTTGCAGCATCAGGTGAACATCCAACGGCAATGGTGTTGAACGTCGAATGGCTTCCACAACCGGTATGCCAAAACTCAGATTCGGTACAAAATGACCGTCCATAATGTCCAGATGTAATATTTTCGCTCCAGCCTCTTCCAAACATCGAATATCGCGTTCCAAATGGGCAAAATCGGCTGCCAACAACGACGGATTAATATGCGGTCCGCTCCGAATTAAAGAAATAATGTTAGTAATGGTCAATTCTCCTTGTGCAAGTTAGAGGTTATCTATTCAGTAGTGTTTTTATTTCGTTGAAATTCCATAATATTTTTTGTAATTATCAGTAGAATTTTGTTTTACATTAGCCCCGATAGGGGCGTTAGGATTATAGCCCGCCCCAACGGGGCGGGTTTAAATTTCCCCAACCCAACGCCCTGAAAGGGCAACATACCATAGTTGAAAGTTGATAGTGGATAGTATCGCAAGCGAATTATTAACCCTGTAGTAAAATTCCGCTTGCGTCCCACTCACTATCCACTATCAACTCTCCCCTCTCAACTATGATGTCGCCCTTTCAGGGCTTGTTGATTAAGGATGACTTGTAACCCACCCCGTTGGGGTGGGCTATAATCCTGATGCCCTTTCAGGGCTAGGGTAAAAAAATCCACTGATATATTACTATTTTTTAAGTCTCACAGGGAAAAACAAAAATTCTACTGAATAATTACAATTATTCTATTGAATAAACAATCATTGTATCTATTCAGCCGCCGCGAAAAGGCAATTACTGAATAGATACAGCAGGAACTTTTGAAACATTGGGGAATTTTTGGGAATGCCTCATTTTGTTTTACCAATTTTCAAATCGTGTAAAATTCGTGAGATACGATTTTGTTGACGGGCAAGTTCCTCAACATTTTTT
>JAIRLW010000309.1 GCA_031259095.1 Planctomycetaceae bacterium
GCACTCCATGAAGCACGGTACTTTGATTCATGAATTACCATTCTTCCCGTAGCAGTATTTACGAAGATACTGTCAATTCCATTAACCGGGTCGGCATGAGTGTACAGATATTTATGCAACGATTGTGGATCATTGAGATTACCAAAGAACGGGTCAAGCCTATTGAACCTTCCAGTTACCGGATCATAATATCTTGCACGTAAATACTGTTGTCCGATTTTTGAATCAAATTGTTCACCGCTGTACAGGAATTCAGTTAATGCAACAGATGGGTCGAAACCGATGGCGTTACCATAAGCGTCGAAGGCGTAGAGTTCGATGATTGCGCCGGCAATATCTGTTAAAACTCTGGCGCTTCCGTGACCGTCAAAAGTGAAGTATAATTCCTGTTCTGCGTCTAAATATTTTCATAACCTGTTTATAATCAAGACTTTAACATCAATTCCTATACCTGGGGAATAACGCCGTTTTGAGGAGTGAACGGGTCAGTGAACAGACGCTTATATGTTTTCATAAATCCTTTTATAGTAAAGGCTTACGACAACCCCGTGTCAGGTCGCCTACCTTTGGTACGGCTACGCCGCAATGGGAACTCTGAATTATTAGAATCGGGTTATTCCACCAGACGTAATTGGTTGGTGGCAACGAAAATATTGTTATGTTGAAGTTTGACGGTAAAGCCAAATTCTTTGCCGATTTCTTCCAAATCATCCTGAATATTGCCAATATTAACATTGGCCGGAATGGTCAGTTGACCAATCAGAACAAAATCATCGCCATTCCGCTCTCCGTATAAATCGGTAATATTAATATCGTGATCGGCAAGATAACGGCTAAATTCTTGAACGATTCCCGGTTGGTCTTTGCCGAATGCGGTAATGACAAAAGTTTCAGCCGTTGATTTTGTCGCGTTTAATTGTTCCAAACCGGATACTTTTACGTTCACTTTTATGTTTACTTTATGTTCATAAGGCTGGACAATCACCCGATAATCCGCGCCAAGACCGTCTGAAAATTGAATCTCTTTCGCCAGTTCCTCCGATGAATATTGTTTCGGCAAATCAATAATGGTGATAAACGTAAAATAACCGCCCAACACCGTTTGACTACAGGAATTAATGTTTCCCTTCAACCGGTAAACCGCAGAACTCACTCCGGCAATAATTCCGGGATGATCGCTCGACATAACACTAACAACGTATTGCATGGTATTTTTAAAGTTTCGTAAAATAATTTCGACCCCAATCGACTTTAGTCGATTTCGGTCGATTGGGGTCGATTAATAAAAACGGTTTACGGCAACGGTTCGGATTTTTCGAGACGAATTTGTATTTGACCAATCACGCCAAGAAGTGAATGACATAACGAAGCCAAATAATTTTCTGCCATACTTCCATCGGTAATTTTAATTCTCGCGGCATCGGCTCCACCGAGTGCAAGTACCGCGTCAAACGGTTGCCAAACTCCGTCGATAAGAACTTCATTCCATAAATGAAACACCATACCGGCTTGTTCCGGTTCGTTGTTTAACGGACTGAACGGCGTATAAACTAAACCAAGCGTGATTCGTGCCGGAATTTTTTTGACTCGGCAAAGCGCAGCAAACAACACCGCAAATTCGGTACAGTCGCCGCTTTGGGATTTCAATACGTCCGAAGATGAAAACAACGCAATAGAAAAGGATGTTTTCCGTATCGTGTTGCGAACAAGTTGTTCTAACGCCAAAACGGTTTGGTAAGGAGTTAGCGTTTCAGAATCAACCTGATTGGCTAATTCGATCAGTTTCGGATCATTGAGATTGATCAATTGGTTCGACGCTAAATCTTCCGGTTTTGCTTCACTTTGATCATGTTTGAATAATTCCAATGCGGCATTATTAAGATTACGGTTATTATTATTATTATTGACTGCCGAAAGAACGGTAATTTTCGCACTTTTTTTATCAATGGGTTCTACGGATTGAAAAGGAGTTTGTGGAAACTGATTTGCCGGTAATTCTTTTTGTGTTTCGACAATAAATTCGATTTTCGTTGCGTGATGAGGTTGCGGTATGGAACTGTTGAGGGGAATCACGCCTAGATTTCCTAATTCGACAGATGGTTTTGCAACTTGAAATTCCGCTTTTTCGCGCGGAACGCGCACCGCAAGGAGAATTTGTTCGTCTATCGGCAATTCACGCCGAATAATATTACCGCCGGAATCAGTCCAGAGAGTTTCCGAAACAGTTTGAGTTCCGGCTTGAAGCAATTCCAACCTGTTTTGAACTTCAATCCGCAAAAGTTTTCGCGTAACACCGTTGATATTAACTTGTTCCGGTTGACAAGCGGTCAATGTTGCCTCGACAAGACTGTGCATGGCGGGTTCAAAAAACGTTATTTTCCGGATTTCGCCGGATTTCATCGGGGCATTGAGTAATTCACAAAGTAATGTTTCGGGACCGGGAATATCCTGTTTCCAAGACAGCGCGGTTTGACCGGCGGAGTTGGTCACGGTCAATTGGTTGTTTTCGCTTTGATAGGTTGTTTCAAGGGGTTCACCGCCGCCGTTCAGTTGAACAGTTGCCGATGAAAAACTTCCTTCGGTTCGGGAAATCGAATGGACATTCAGAGCAACATCGAAATTATTGCCATAACGAAGAACGACAAGTCGGCTTTGATGTTCCAACCGTCTAACCGATTGCCCTTGTATTTCCTCAAAACTTAATGCGGTTCGTTGAAATCCAACTGGTTTTCCTTCGATTGTTAATTGTTCCCAAAACTCTCCGCCGGATTGAATCATCCGGTCAGTGACTACCGTATCAATTTTACGGCAACCCGTCAAAAGAAATAACGGAATCAGGAAAAATAAAAAAATTATTGGACGGTCTCGCATTTTTACGAAAATGTTTTACGAAATCGTCTCTAAAGTCCTTTTTTATAAGGACTTTAGGGACTAAGGGGACATTAGGGACAAACAAGCAATTAATCGAAAATCGTTGGGCAAATGATATTTTTTTGGCTTCCCCTTTTTCGGTTTGGAAGTCCCTATTTTACGTTGGGAACGTCGCCTCTGCAATAGGGATACGTATCGGGATTTAGCAGTTGATCATGGAAAATGTTGTCCCCGTAATGTCCCATTCGTCCTTAATGTCCCTTCACTGAAAAGAGAATCTATTTTATTGGATTACCGGCAAACCGAGATAGATCATTAATTGGTAAGACCACGGTTGTGACCAGGGATTCCAAACCGGATAGGTTGCCGACATAATCGACATTGCCAATAGAAAGAGACCGACTGCGCAGCTCCAACGGAATCGGCTTAACCAATCTGTTGCCGTAACGAGCGGAACACTCCACAGCGGTACAAACCAGAACAACCAACGCAATGCCGAAGTCATTCCACCATAATTCCGGTTTAATTGTTCCTGCAACATATAAAAAGTAAAAACAATCAGACTTAACGAAAGAATCAGCAACGCAAGAAGACGAAACCGATAGTCCAACGGTTGAATCAACCAGATTCCAAGACCGATAAAACTCAAAATCCAAACAGGAGTTAGCAAAAACAAACCATGATGCCCTATTGTCGAGTGAATAACATATTCCCATCGCAACGCTTCCCCACGATCAATACCAACCGGATTTTTCCAATAACTGTCACGCAAAACGCCGCCGCGTTCATAGTCATAAAAATACCAATCGCGTTGACTGTAAGCAGGCAACAAGGTTTGGTGGGCAATTTCATTGGTTGCGAAAAAAGCAGCGGCAACAAAGAGCGTTCCGGTACAATAACCGAACAACGTTTGGCGTTGATATTTCAGAAACAGCAGCAAGCCCAATCCCGCACAAAACGATAACGCCGGAAGTTCGCAAGCCACCGCAGAAAATCCGAAAAAACCGGAACAGAAAAAATAACGCCATCGGATTTCCTGATCAAACAAAATCCGCACACTACAATAAAACGAAATGGTTACACAAAACACTGCCGGAAGATGATTATTCAATGTAACAGCAAATGTCGGTAAAAACGTTCCGAAACACACAAACGCCACACTGAAAATTCGTCCCCAATCTGTGGTTCCAAAACGTTCAATCAATCGAATCAAAAGCGTCCAGCAATAAATAAGCGGTAATAAATTGCACAAAATTAACGTTGTCCGAACCACAAGATAAGGATCATTGCCAAGCGAGAGCCGTTGACCGCTGCCCCAATACAAGACGGCATAAGGTATTGCCAAGACGGTTGGAAGTAGCGGAGGTTTGCTCGAATAAAGATAAGACACTCCCGGTTGATCCGGTAATTCGTGTTTGACCATATCAATGGTGTCCCAACCTTTGATCGTCTGAACTTTGTCAATCGCATACCAAACATATTCATATTTTTCCGAACCGTCCTTCTTGGTGATTTTCCGTACCACCCGCATATCCGGCTCCACCAAAACACGAATCGTACACCAACGGCTTCGATCATTACCGCTCAGAAATGGACTCTCAAGCGTCGCATCACGAATCAATTTCTGATAAGTTTTTTGCAATTCTGTTTGAATTCGTTCTTCGTTGTCGGTTTGCCGACGGAGTTCCGTTTCTTTCGCTTCCAATCTCGGCTGAACCTGCGCAAGACGTAATCGCTGAAGTTCCCGAACATCCGCACAGTCAACCGCAATAATTCTGCCTAAAAGGATCGCCGCAGCAATAACAATAAAAAATGTATAAATCTGTTGACGTGTCATGCGTTTCACAAACCGGATTTGAATATCTCTAAAAATTAATTTTATTTCGATTTCGGTCGATCAAAAAACAAGTTTTTAGAAGTTGCCTTTAGAGGTTCCCAATCTTCAACCGCTTAAATTGGCCTAATTTTGACCACCAGCAAACAAACACAAAAAAAGGTAATATATCAGTGGAATTTTTATTTTGTGATCAACTTCATGATATTTTTCCTACGCCCTGAAAGGGCAATATAAGCCAGCCCTACCCAACGGGTAGGGTTCAAAGTCCCCACAACAGT
>JAIRLW010000366.1 GCA_031259095.1 Planctomycetaceae bacterium
GTAACCGTATTCAATCGCCAGATAATCGTACGGTCCCAGTGTTGACATGAAATAATCGCCTTGAGGTTGTCCTTTCGGCGCAACGTTAATCGGCAAGTAATCCATCACCGAACCGGCAATTCCAAACTCCTTCGAACGATCCGGCTTGTTGATTTCCTCCAACGTCAACCAACTGCTCGCCTTAAAATTATGACGTAATCCAAGTGTATGTCCCACTTCATGCATCACCAGGTCTTTGATTCCGGCAAGAATAATTCGTTCCAATTTTTCGGCTCTTGCCTTTTCTTTTTCCTGTTTGGGTGATTTTTTCGCATCCTTTTTGTCGTCCTTTTTCGTATCTTTTTTAGAATCGCCGTCTTCTTTCTTTTCGTCCGTTTTTTCATCGGCGTTGTCGGACTTTTTATCGTCTGCTTTTTCGCCGTTGTTCTTTTCGGACTCTTTTTCGGACTCTTTGGTTTCATCAGATTTTTCGTCTGATGTTTTGTCGGCGTTTTCTTCTTTGTTTTCTTCTTTCTTTTCTTCTTTTTCTTTTTCTTTTTCCTCTTCCGTTGCATCGTCGTTATCGTCGTCCATTAGCGAAACGGCAATCGACGCTAAAGCAATTTGTGTTGCTTTGTTTTTCGCATCGGTACAAAAACAACCGTTCAAACCGGAATGAGAATGAGCAACTTCTTGTTGCGCTTCTTCGTGTTTTTTATAATGGGTCATAAACACGGAAGCAAGGTCATCTTTTTTGTCCGATTTTTTGTCCGATTCCGGCGGAATTAAATCGGCAATAAAATAATCAAACCGATCTTTCCAATAATCAATAAAACCGGCGTCAATAATAATATCCGCATCAAGAATTTCTCCGTTCAAAGGATTCACATGACTCGGTCCCATTGCAAATCCGGCGTCCGAAGTAATCCACCGAATCGTGTTATAATTAATATCTTCCGCGTCCCATGTATCGGAATCGGATTGCTGGCGAACTTCAATCGCATTGACAATCCCGATTTTTTCAAACGCTTTATTCCATTCCAAAATTCCTTCACGGACAGCGTGACGGTATTTGAACGGAACTGTTTTTTCAATCCAAAAAACAACCGGTTTTTTGGGCGGCGAAAGAGTTGCCGACGAATCCGCCTTCTGAATATTCCAACGGTTAATATAACGGACAAGATGATCGTCTTTTTCGTTGCGTGAGAAATTTTTATGTGTTGTGGTAAAATAACCGATTCGATTATCCGCCAAACGCGACGTATAACCGGTTGACGGTAATTTGCTGACCGAATAATGAATCGTAACACCAACACTGTTCGCGTCCGGCGAATCGTTGGAACCATAACTGTAACCGTAATAAGAATAACGATAAACGGAATAGGTTGCGGCAACCCGAAATTCAATATTGTTCGAAAAACCTTTGACGTTTCCCCAAGTGGATCGGTCGCGGGCAAAAGAACCGCCGATACTGCGACCAAGTTTGGGAAGATCAGACATGAAAACCGACGCCATATCAATTACATCGCCGCCGCCGTCGCCAATAGCAAGAATGGGCAAACTATAAAGAATACTGTCGGAATACGCCACCTCAACTGCTTTGGCTTCCGGTGTTCCCGAATCGGCTTTAAACCGGATATTGCGCCGGACAATTTGAATAGAATCGTTGACCTTACGGAATTGCCAGAGCCAATCCTCGTCGGAATCCTGAAGCGTGTAGCCGCCAATCGCGCTCCAACCGGAACCTTTGGCAATTGCCATCGCAATCAAGTAATCCGTGTTCAGATTGGAACTCTTGATTTCGGCGTACAATTTTTCTTTTTTGCGGTACAATGTAATAAGCCCGTCAATTTTTTGAGCGTCGGGCAGCACTTCTTTAATTGGTTTGGGGCGATCCTCTTTTTTGGCGGTTGAACCGGCAACCGTACTGGCGGAAGTTTCGGCTTTAACCGGCGGTTTAACTTCCTGTGCATTGAGCTGAATCATTCCGGCGGAAAAAATCGAAATTCCTAGAATGATTCCCAAGCGAGTGTTTCGTTGAAATTGTTTCATGGCAATCTACGGGGGAAAGTGGGAAAGAAACTGAAAATTGATTGCCTATCATCATTGTGTTGCAATACCGTACAAAACAAGAAATCAAAAAATCAATTTTTGAAAAATAGGCAACATTGGTAAAATATTATAGCATGTTTTTTTTTACCGTTGTATCACCTCCCAAAAAATATTATTGGGAAATTCTAAAATTTTTTTAATCATAGAATCATTTGTCCTATTTGGTCCCTATCATCCCTAAAGTCCCTTTTTTTAGGAGCTCCGACACCGTCGGGATGCACCTTGATATAAGCACTGTCCAACGCTCATTCCTGAATGCCCTTCTCCTGAATTTTTTGAGACCGTAAAGACTCTTCAATACGGTCGAAAATGCCCAGGTCAATCCAACGACGGAAGCGACGGTAAATGGGGAACCAAGAACCGAAATGAGCCGGTAACACACGCCAACGGCAACCGTTTTCAGTCATCTATTCCAAGACTTGCAGGAAAGTAAGATGAGTCGATCACCACATGACCACGCTACACGGGCAGGAGGTGTTGGACTCGATGATAGGTTGTTGTCCATTTCATCGCGAACTATAATCTTTTCAATAAAACCTGTCAAGATTAGGGGCAACACGCCCTAGGGACTTTAGTGACCAATGGGACAAATGATTTTTCTGTTTTCTTTGGCGGATTGTTTGCCGTCTTGTTTTCATTTGGAAAACAAAGTATCATTAGGAAGTTCCAAAATATCATTTGCTAAAAATCAATTTTTAGAAGTTCCCCTATAATGTTGTGTTTTTTAATTCGTGTTTAAGTTCATGTCTGTTGCTGTCGAATTTCAATCGGTGAGTTTTTCTTATGACGGTCCCAATGTCGTGGAGAATGCGACCTTTGTTATCCAAACAGGCGATTTTGTGTCGATTATCGGTCCCAACGGCGGAGGAAAAACAACCTTGTTAAAACTGATGCTCGGAATCCTTAAACCTAATAAAGGTTCTATCCGTTTGTTTGAACGTCCGCCGCGATTAAATTGTTCAAAAATCGGTTACACGCCTCAGTTTTTGAGTGTTGATTTTAGTTTTCCTTTGTCGGTGTTGGATGTTGTTTTGATGGGGCGTCTCCGAACCGGTTTTTCACCTTCACGACTCTGGTACACTCAAGAAGATCGCAACGCCGCTCGGTATTCGCTTCAAATTCTGCAACTTGAAGAATTTGCCGAAATTCCGTTTCGTAATCTTTCCGGCGGTCAACGTCAACGAGTTTTGATTGCCCGCGCGCTCTGCGGTGAACCGGAAATCCTGCTCCTCGATGAACCTACTAATAATATTGATGCGGCTTCAGAACAAATTTTGTTCGATACCTTGACCAAATTGAATCAATCAATGATAATTGTGATGGTTTCTCACGATATTGGTTTCGTTTCGCAATGTGTTAAAAACGTTATTTGCGTCAACCGAACTGTTGCCGTCCATTCGGCTTCCGCGATGAACGGACGAACCATTCACGACTTGTATGGTCAACACGGAATGAAATTAGTATTGCACGATCATTTTTAAGATTTACCCGAAAGTTTTGTTTTCCGTCGAAAAAACGGCAAGTTTTTCTTTCGGTTTGTTGTAAGTTTATTTACCCCAATGTTTGTTTCACTCACAGGAGACTCAAAATGAAACGATTTATTTGTTTAGTGTTTGGTATTTCGCTTTTAACGTTTGCCGGTTGCCCGCCGCAACCGCAATCAACTCCGGTTCCCGCTCCAAAACCAACTGTTTCACCGGGAACCACAGAAGTAAAAATTGAAACTCCAAAACCGGAAGAACCCAAAACCGAATCCGCTCAATCCGATCTTGCAAAGGAAGTTAGCGAAGCGGTTAAAGAAACAAAAGAAGCCGCTGTAGCGGTTGCCGAAGTTACTGTCGAAAAGGCAAAAGAAACAGCGGCAACAGCGAAAGAAACCGCCGTAAAAGCGGTTGAAACAATTAAAGAAACAGCGGGAAAAGTGGTTGAAAAAGTCGAAACCGTTGTTGCCGGAGGTGAAAAAGAAGTTGATTCGCTTCTTGGCGATGCTGCCGGTAAACCAAAAGAAATTCTTGATATTATCAAGAGTTACAAAACTAAACGGGCATTCGATTCGGCAAAGAATGCCGCACGAAAACCCAACGTGTTCTCAAAATTACCGGAAAAACTTCATAACCCTGACGGAATGACGGTCAACGATAAAACCGGTACGCTTTTTCTTTCCTGCCCCAATTTCAATCGCCGACCAGACGATAAAGGCGCAAAAATTAATCCGGGTTATTTGGTCAAAGTCAATCCTGATGGAACGACCGAAAACGTGTTGACGTTTGAAGAAATCGAAAATATTCAGGTTCCGTCAACAAAGCAAATCGGACCAATGGGACTTGATTTCGGACCCGATGGACATCTTTACGTTTGCGATAATCAATATTTTTTCGACACAACAAATAAATCCCGGATTCTTCGCGTTTTAATGGACGGCGATAAACCAACCGGAAAAGTTGAAGTTGTTGTTGAAGGTATTAAACTGGCAAACGCAATTCTTTGGCTGGAAGATAAAGTGTTACTTACCGACACGTTCCTTGATCTGGAAGGTGAATTTGGGAGCGGTTGTGTTTGGAAGTTCGGCAAAGACGAAATTCTAAAAGCCGGTTCCGGTGAAAATCCGCCCGTCAAATTGAATCCGCTTAAAAAAGTTGAAGATGATCCGCATTGCGTGACCATTCAAACAGTCAAGAAAATTCCCGGCGGCGGGAATGGGGGACCTGACGGAATTACTGCCGATTCGGATGGAATTGTGTATTTCGGCAATTTCGGAAACGGCGAAATGTACCGGCTCGTTTTCAACGCGGAAGGCAAAGGAACTGTTGATATTATTCATCCCGCCGGAGAATATTTTCATTGTTGTGACGGAATTTACTTTGACAAAGTAACCAACAAAGTTTACGTAACCGATTCGGCAAGTAATGCCGTTCATGCTTTTACTCCGCCAAAAGCGGGAGAATCTGCCGTGTTTGAAACGATTTGGGAAAGTCCGAATACGGATGGAGCCGACGGTTCACTGGATCAGCCTTGTGAACCAATTGTGATTGGTAAAAAGTTAATTATTGCCAATTTCGATTGGCCCTTCCCGGAACTGCTCAACACCGCCAGCGAGGAACCTTCAACGTTAAGCGTCATCGAACTGGAATAAGAAAAAAATTACAGAAAATAACCATTGAGGAATTTCTAAAAATATCATTTTGTCCCATCAGTCCCTATCGTCCCTTATGTCCTTAAAACAGGACTAAGGGACAGGGATAAATAATCAGAAAAACTTCTCACGCCAATCCTTGAACATAACGCATTTTTAATCATCGTTCAGACAATTGCTCCTATTCTTGTTTAAGTGCCTTTGCGGAATATAATTTAGGCAACTTCTAAAAATTTGTTTTTTGATCGACCGAAATCGACTCAATTCGATTTTGGTCGATTTCAGTCGAAGTTTTTAGAAGTTCCTTTTAGATATTGTTGATTGAATGCATGTTTCGGAAAACGCGAAACGAACGATTCCTCAATCTTCCCAATTTTAGCCTTTTTCCCCATTCATGGACTTGGATACTTTTCTGACAAATTGTCAAAAACAAATTGGTTATACCTTTCATAATCCTGAATTTCTGCGGACGGCATTGACCCATTCCTCTGGCGCAGACTCGCCGCAAAGTTCCAATGAACGTATGGAATTTCTCGGTGATTCGATACTCGGCTATGTGATTTGTAATTATTTGTTCGATACTTTTCCCGAGATGCTCGAAGGCGATATGACCAAAATTAAATCGGCAGTCGTCAGTCGAGCAACTTGTCAATTGGTTTGCAAACGGCTTGGTTTGGACAAATTTTTGATTCTTGGTCGCGGACTCGGACGTTCTTCACATGTTCCCGACTCCATTTTCGCTAATGCCGTCGAATCGTTTATCGCCGCCATTTATCTTGATCGCGGACTCGAAGAAGCACGACGTTTCATTTTGAAAGTCTTTCGGGAAGAAATCGAAAAAATGCTCCAAAATCACGACGCCGATAATTATAAATCCGTCCTTCAACATTATTCGCAAAAATATTTAGGTCATACCCCAGAATACAAAATGCTTGAAATTACCGGACCAGAACATCATAAATCGTTTAATGTTGGAGTTCGGATTGGTAACCAGACTTTCCCATCCGCATGGGGCGCGTCAAAAAAGGAAGCAGAACAACGCGCCGCAGAAAACGCATTGTCTGTCATTCAGGGCGATCTGCCGCCATACATTCATTAGGAATGCGGGGTTGGGGTTAATACTGTTTGTGCTTGAAAATATAAGGTAGGCAACCTTATTAGGTAGGCGACCTTTTGCTAAAAGGTTTTCACCTACGGTCGCGTCGGCTATCGCCGACGCTATTAATCAAAATTAATCAAAATTAATCAAAAAATTTCAGGCGAAACATCGCCTACCTACTGGAAGGCGCGCAGCACGACTACGGGAAGAACCAAATCATAGAGTTTTATGAAGAATTATTTGTCCCTAATATCCCATTTATCCTTAATGTCCCTAAACTATAATTTTAGGGACGATAGGGACTAATGGGACAAAATAATCAAGATCAATTGCCTAATCTATCACCAATTCACACCGCCAACCCAAACCACGAACCCCATACTTCAAACAATGCTTCGAACAGACGAAATTCTTTCCACTATTCGTATGCTCCATGACGAGCATCTTGACGTTCGTGCTGTAACACTTGCGCTGAATCTGAACGATTGCGCCAGTATCAATGCCGATCAACTTTGCCGGAAAGTGTACAATAAAATTACCGATTACGCCCGTAATTTGGTTGTTATTTGCAATGAGATTGGGGAAAAATACGGTATTCCTGTTACGAACAAACGTCTTGCGATTTCGCCGGCAGCCGCTATTCTTGCCGGTCATGGTTGTCATGCGGCGTTGCAACTCGCTCAGACTTTGGATAAAGCGGCGGCTGAATGTCGTGTTGATTTTGTAGGCGGTTTTTCCGCGTTGGTTCAAAAAGGAATTTCTGTCGGTGCGCAGATTGTTCTGGATTCCCTGCCGGAAGTTCTTTCTAAAACGGAACGGGTTTGTGCGTCGATTAATGTTGCTTCGCGTAAGGCGGGAATTAACATGAACGCCATCCGGCAACTTGGTCATCTCATTCCGGACATCGCCGAAGCCACCGCCAAACAACAAGGTTTTGGCGCCGCCAAACTGGTTGTTTTTGCTAATATTCCTGAAGATAATCCGTTTATGGCGGGCGCGTACATGGGAGCCGGAGAACCGGAAGCAACGATTAATATTGGCGTGAGCGGTCCCGGCGTGGTGGATTCCGGTTTGCGACGACGTATCGAAGCCGCTAAAATTAACGGTAAAAAATTGACGCTCGGCGATTTGGCGGAAGAAATCAAAATCACCAGTTTTCGCGTAACACGTGTTGGCGAACTGATTGGTCGGGAAGTTGCGGAACGTCTGAACACGGAATTTGGTATCGTTGATCTGTCGCTTGCTCCAACGCCGACAGTTGGCGATAGTATTGGCGAAATTCTGAAAACGTTGGGAATTGCTCAAATCGGCGCACCCGGTTCGACAGCGGCAATTGCTCTTTTGAATGATGCGGTCAAAAAAGGCGGACTTTTTGCATCGAGTTCGGTTGGAGGTTTGAGCGGGGCGTTCATTCCGGTTTCCGAAGATTCCAGTTTAGCCGATGCAGTTGCTCAAGGACATTTAAGTCTTGAAAAACTTGAGGCAATGACCGCAGTTTGCAGTGTTGGTCTCGATATGATTCTGATTCCCGGCGACACTCCACCGGAAACGATTGCCGCGTTAATTGCCGATGAGATGGCAATTGGCGTGATCAACAATAAAACCACCGCTGCACGATTAATTCCGGTTCCTGGCGCCAAAGCGGGTGATCCGGTTAGTTTTGGAGGTCTTTTTGGAGCCTCTCCGGTGATGGAAGTTCGGAATATCGGAGCAAGCAATGAATTTGTCCATTTTGGCGGAAGAATTCCCGCGCCGTTACAATCGCTCGGAAATTGATTTTTGCTCTACTTCTCGCGGTTACCAATGATCGTTTTTAGGAATGCGGACATCTCGCCTACCTTTGGTTGCGGCTACGCCGTGATGGAAACGCGAGCAAAACATTACAAAGAATTTATAATACCTATGATATTTTCTACCAACTCGACTCAATTACGATATGATTGCAAAAATACCATTGGGAATCTCTCAAAATCTTTTTTCCTAGTACCAACTCATTTGTTCCTAATGTCCCATGAGTCCCTAAAGTCCCTGAACGGGGGCAAGTTTGCTCTGAACGGGGGCAAGTTCACCGCAAAAGGAAGCAATTCCGCCCCCAAAAACAAAGGGTGTAATTTTGATTCTACGTATGTTGTGGTAATCTGGGTGGTTTTGTTTTTTTTACGTTTTTCCAG
>JAIRLW010000429.1 GCA_031259095.1 Planctomycetaceae bacterium
AGAAAACTTCCCATTCTTTTAATTGTACGTACAATTGTGTTTCTTTGAGTATCTCCGAATTGAACACCAAACACAGATCGCGGTGTAATCTTTTGTCATTGATATTCTGTTTGGTTAAAATTTGTAGCAATTTTGCCCAAACCTTTAAGAAATCATGACCATTACATAAATTCCATGTATCTTTATTCTACTAACATTCTGATGTTTGACAACATATCCCTGTCGATTACGGAGTATTATTAGCGGGAGTTGGTTTGGCGGGAGGAGTCGGCGCGGTTTCCTGAACAATAATAGCACGGCGAATCAGAACATAATTTTCGCCGCGAAATTCCGTAAATTCGCCGTCAATTTTCCATGTTGTTCGCGATGGTTTTTCGTCCATTGCTTTGAGAATCCGTTCAAGATTCAGATTTTCAAGACAAACAAAACGTTCATTATCATTTTCGGTGTACATGGTCGTTCGGTTACCGGTTTGTCGAAAGAAAACTTTTTTGCCTTGAAATATCGTTCCTTCCCGATTCCGTTTTTTTACTACTTTTTTTTGTTCCGTTTTTGTAACAATTTGTTTTTCTGCCGTATTCGGATCATTCGGCGCCGGTTCACGTTGCGAAAAAACAACCGCGTTACTGAAAAGAAAAACGGAAATGATCAACAATCCAATAAATTTTTGCTCAAAATTAAAAAACATGATAATAATGAATGGTTAAATGGTATAATGGTTAATATTACCGCTTGCGTTATTCGTTACTCTCCATTACTACACAATCGCTTTAATTTCGTGAATGGCATTGGCAAGTTCTTGCGAGGAGTTGACGGCTTGTTCGGTTTCCTGATAATTTTGTTGCGAAATTTGTTTGACCTGCGAAAGGCTGAGCGAAATCTCCTGAACATTAGACGATTGTTCAGTTGACGTTTCGGCAATTTGTGAAACAAGTTCAGTTGCTCCGCTGATCATTTTTGTAATTTCATCTAACGCGCCGGCTGTTTGATTGGCAACTTCCGCTCCGCCGAGAATTTGTGTGTTACTAGATTCAATCAATTCCGCCGTTTCCTTTGCCGCTTTAGCGCTGCGCGACGCCAGATTACGTACTTCCTCCGCCACCACCGCAAAACCTTTTCCATGTGTTCCCGCTCTTGCGGCTTCAACAGCGGCATTCAACGCCAGCAGATTTGTTTGAAACGCAATTTCGTCTATCGTTTTAATAACTTTTTTCATCTTCTCCGACATATCGCAGATTTGATGCATCGAATCAACCATCTCTTTCATTTGACGTTGTCCTTTTGAAACCGTCTGCACTGCGTCTTTCGTATATCGATTGGCTTCAAAAGCGTTACGCCCGTTTGATTCCGTCAATTCGCTGGTTCGGTTGACTTTTTCAACCATCTCACTCAATCGGTTTGTCGATTGCTGAAGACCATTTTGTAACGAACCGGTAATCGATGCAATATTATTTACATCCGTCTGCGTTTTTTCAATAATTGTTTCGATATTGTGGAGTTGTTGAGAAGTCTGTGTTTGGGATGTTCTATCGGTAAAGGTCTGAACGCTTCCAGTTGTTTGCTGTTGCCGGTTAAGCAGACGTTGCGAGCGGATTTCGTAATGTGAAGAGTCTGACGAAATATCCATAACCGTCGTATTGCGTTGATACAATAATTTCAGTGCATCCTCTGACGGTTTAATTTTTTGCTGTTCTGCTGTCTTATTTTTCAACAAGACCGTTGTTTCTGTATCGACAACAAACAACGGCAACGGTACAGCGTCCACGATTTGTCGATACAGATTTTCCTGATTGTCCACACGTCGCTGAACGATTCGCGTTATTCCCCACGCGGCAAAAAGACCGACAAAAAATATTGCCAACGCGGTTAAAAACACCAATCGTTTAGCCCATGTTTCCTCCAAATGTTGTTTTGCTCTTAATTCATCTTTGACTAATTCTATTGTTGCGGTTAGTGATTCTTTGGCGGAAGTAATTTCATGTAGCGTTTTTTCATGAACTGTACGGAATTTAGAACCGGCAGCCTCTACGTCTGCTTTCGGAACGTCAAGGCGGACCGTCCATGTTTTACCGGTCAGGACAAATGTTGACGTTATAGAAATAATGTCGCGGTCAGACCGGAGCGTTTTACCGACCACCGATAAATTATTCGACGCTGTAACAATTCCGTCCGGCGAAATCAAATAGACTTTTCCGTTATTTTTCAACACAGGATGACGCTCAAGAGTTTGAGACAACATTTTTGTCCAATGATTCGCTTTCAGATCAATTCCGCACACTCCAAGATTTTTATTACGATAACGAATCGGCGAGGAAATCGAAACAATTAATCCGTTCCCGTTTTGCTGATACGGTTCCGAAATAACTGTTTGACCGCTCTGAAATGGTTTGACATAATACGCCGAAATATCAGGTCGGACAACATCGCCCAATTCAATAGCGGATTTATTGTTCCGATAACTTCGCGCGGTAAACCGACCTTTCTGTTGGTCGGATTGGTCAAAAGCGTTTGGTTCCCAACAAAACCACGCCGCCTGAATCCGATTATTTTCCCGAACCGTCTTAAACGTCCAATCCTTTAGAAAATCACGCTCGTCGTGTTCAAGAGAATTGATTTCCGTATCAGTATTTTTTTGTTGCGATTTTTCGGAGACCGCCTTTTTTTCTGTTCCTTTCTCGTCAACAATCGTTTGAACCGGAATAGATTCGGCTGGTTCTGCTACAGAATTGACGATAATTTCTTTTGTAACTGATTGTTCAATAGTTTTCTCTTCGGTCTCTTCGGTATCGGCAAGTTCTTTTTCTTTTGCAATTTTTTGTTTCAACGCTTCCTCTTCCGTTTGCTTCTGATCGGCAAGTTCTTTTTCTTTCGCGATTTTTTGTTTCAATGCTTCATCTTCGGCTTGCTTCTTATCGGCAAGTTCTTTTTCTTTTGCGATTTTTTGTTTCAACGCTTCCTCTTCGGCTTGCTTTTTATCGGCAAGTTCTTTTTCTTTTGCGATTTTTTGTTTCAATGCTTCCTCTTCGGCTTGCTTTTTATCGGCAAGTTCTTTTTCTTTCGCAATTTTTTGTTTCAACGCTTCCTCTTCGGCTTGCCTTTTATCGGCAAGTTCTTTTTCTTTCGCAATTTTTTGTTTCAACGCTTCCTCTTCGGCTTGCTTCTTATCGGCAAGTTCTTTTTCTTTTGCGATTTTTTGTTTCAATGCTTCATCTTCGGCTTGCTTCTTATCGGCAAGTTTTTTTTCTTTTGCAATTTTTTGTTTCAATGCTTCCTCTTCCGTTTGCTTTTTATCGGCAAGTTCTTTTTCTTTTGCGATTTTTTGTTTCAATGCTTCCTCTTCGGCTTGCTTCTTATCGGCAAGTTCCTTTTCTTTTGCAATTTTTTGTTTCAATGCTTCCTCTTCGGCTTGTTTTTTATCGACAAGTTCCTTTTCTTTTGCGGTTTCTTCTTCAGTTATTTGATCTGGTTCATTTTGAGATTGGTGTTGTTCAACAGAATCAACACTGGTCGAATCCGAATTAAAATGAATGAACGGATTATCTTGTAAACGTTCCGAAAATTCGTTGCAGATTTGATTGAGCGCTGTTTGGTTATTTACTTCCTGTTTTTCGACAATCGATTGCTGAGCGACGAAATAATCAGGAATTGTTGACGGAATCATCACGAGTCTGCGTGCTTTAGGAATTGGCAACGGTAATTGGTTGCCGGCTGTAACCGGATTGACGCAACATTTTTCTTTTTCTTCTCCATTTTCTTTATTTTCTCTATTTTCTTCTTCGTTGTCATCAAGTTCTTCATATTTTTTTCGAGTGGCGCTGCGAAGTCTGACTTCCTGATAAACACTGTTTTTTGGCATTGGAATCAGAAATATTGTATCGGAAGCGGCGTCACGTGAACGGTGTTCGTAGTTGAGTTTTTCGGTAGAACAGGTTATAGCGAAAAGGTTGACAAGACCGATTAAACCGTTCAACTCTGTTTCAAACTGGTTGGAGAGATTTTGAACCGAATGTTGAAGACTCAACTGAACCAATTCCTGCAATTCTTTCTCTGCTAAGGAATTTTGATGAACCAAGTGTTCAAGTAGTTGTTTTGAATCAGTTGAGTTTTGTTTTTCGATTTTCTCAAGAAGAGACGATTGACTTGAGACAATTTTTGACGCAACTGATTTAAGATTCTTCTTTTCCGTCAAGGAAAAGAAAAGAATAATGATTGTTATCAGCGCAACGATGCTTGTAAATGTCAACAACGATAATGAATGTTTTTCTTTTTTCATGGGACATTCCGGTTTTTACTAACCGCTTTGAACCAAAAAATTAAACTTTTCAGACATTTCTGCCTAAAATACCTTATTTACCCATATATCGTTGTTTTTCTACCGATAAATTATCTATTTTATTTATTTTTTCTATTTTGTTATTATTGGGAAGTTTTAAACATTAAGGGAATCTCTAAAAGTAATAGTCTCGACGGTACCGGCCATTGGCTAGGTTATGAAATCGGCGCCGCAAATACGAGTTCGCATGGTTTAGGACTCCATCTTTATGGAAACAATAATATAGTAACACAACAAACAGATTTACTAAGTATCGGACGTACCGGCGGCGGTATTCGTGTTGATGGTTTCAATAACAAAGTTATTGTTGATCAAAATACAAAAGTTTATGCCATTGGTATGCCAATGGAGAAGCGGGAACCGGTTTACTCGTTGCTTTTGGTACTGATCACCAAATTGTTTATCGTGGTGATATTCAGGCAAACGGCGAAGGAGTGTGGAATTATGGTCCCGCTTTGGGAGTGAGATTCGATTTTGGTGTTGCTTATTCCGGTAGTGGCAACTATTATGATGCTCATTGTTCATACAGTGGATATTTAGACAAGGATTATCAATACCATAATCTCAATGGTGCACTCGTCAATCAATTTGACGTAACAGGTTCTATTTCTGGAACTGATGCCGCAATTTACATCGGAGACAGTGCGCACGTTGAAACAATTAATCTAATGAGCGGAGCCGTTATTAATGGTGACATTATTTCTGATTATGATGATCGGGGAAACGGAACAACACGTTCCACTCTTTTGACTTTTGGTAAAACCGCCGACGCCAATAGTGAATCAACCGTAACTGCGGACACAAATTTTGAATTTACTATTAACCTGAGAGGAGGTCATCGTGTATTAGCCTGTTTGACACGTAGTTCCACGACGCTTTTGAGAAGTAATTCTTAGAGGGTAATATGTCTGCCCTGATTTAACGCCTACAATACGGTCAGACGACCACGATCCTGTTATAAATAATTTTTTACCGTGTAAAGTATGCTTAGGGAATTTCTGAAAACTTCGTTTACTTTTTGAATATTCTCTGGTTAATAAAAATAGTCTGTGGTTAATAAAAGTAGTCTGTGGTTAATAAAAATAGACTGTTACCATGAGTCTCTGTTGAGTTTGTTTTTGGGATTGGTATAATGTTCCGAAGTTTGTTTTTAATTGAACAACATTTTTCAATTTTTCCCGCTTTCCCCCAATTTCAGGAGAAAATTCCATGCAACGACGTGATTTTTTGGCGACCGCAACAACAGTTGGAGTTGCGGCAACACTTTCCGCTTCTTCGTCTTCCTCCTCTCTTCGCGCCGCCGAATTGGGAGTTGTTCCCGGTGACCAGCGTGCGAAAGCCAAACTGCGATTTTGCAGCCAACTCGGTATCATTCCCGGAGGCAGCAGCGAAGAAAAACTCAAATGGATGAAACAAAACGGTTTTGAAGCATTCGAAATCGGAAGACTTGACGATAAGTATTTAGACTGGAAAAAACGTGCCGACGACGCCGGTTTACGAATTGCTTCGATTTGTATCGGTTCTTTCGGTAACAAATTGACCGACGAAGACCCCGAAAAACGGAAACAAGGTTTCGACGAACTAAAAGTACAACTCGAAAGAGCCGGTGAACTGGACGCGAATGGAGTTGTTTATGTTCCCGCAACCGGTAAGCCGGATCGTCCCAATTGGCGTATTCGCGAGTTGACGGTTGCGATGCTCAAGGAACTTGGACCGTTTGCCGCCGAACACAAAACGCATATTATTCTGGAACCGTTACGACGAAACGAAGCGTGGTTTTTGCGTCAAGTCGGCGATGCCGCTCAAATTGTCAAAGACGCTGGAGTTTCAGGCGTTGCGGTTCTTGGCGACACGTATCACATGTACACCGAAGAAACCGATGATATGGCGGCATTCATCGCCGGAGGAGAATTTGTGAAACATGTCCATCTCGGTAACGGCTCCAAACGGCAATTACCCGGTCAGGATAATCATTGTCATATCAAAGTGATGCGAGGTCTCAAATATATTGGTTACACCGAATTTATCAGTTACGAATGCAGTGTGAACGGCGATAAAACGGTCGAAGTCCCAAAATCCGTCGAATATCTCAAAAAATGCTGGAATGAAGCGTGAATTAGTTAATAGTGGATAGTTAATAGTGAATAGTTGCGCAAGCGAATTAAATAGAGTTACGATAGTATTACGCTTGCGTAACTATTCATTATTAACTGTTTTTTAAAATTTAATTTAAAGGAGAATATTTTGGAATTTTCAAATAAAGTTGTTTTGATTACCGGTGCGACCGGAACGATTGGTCAAGGTTTGGCGCGTCGTGTTGTTGCGGAAGGCGGTAACGTTTTTTTGACCGATCTCGATCAGCCGAAACTGGATGCGGTTGTTACAGAAATCGGAACGCACAGCCGATCTTTAGCCGCTGATTGTACCAAAGCGGCTCAGGTCAACGTGGTCGTGAAAACCTGCCAAAAAGAATTCGGAACAAATATTGACGTTTTAATCAATGTTGCCGGTGTTACGGGAAAAGGCGGTAAAATTGAAGAAATCTCGGAAGAAACATGGGATTTTGTTTTTGCCGTCAATGTCAAAGGGACATTTCTGTTCATTAAAGAAGTCATGCCGATTATGAAATCTCAAGGACATGGTTCGATTGTCAACTTTTCCAGTAAGTCGGGCAAAACCGGTTCGGCGTTAATGAGTGCGTACAGTTCCGCCAAAGGAGCGGTGATTACGTTGACGCAGGCTCTTGCGTATGAGGTTGCGAAACAGAATATTCGCGTCAATTGTGTTTGTCCGGGAATTACCGAAGCAACCGGAGTTTGGAATAATGTTTCCGCCGATTACGTTGATAATATGAAAATGCCGCATGATGAAATTGTTAAAATTTTCACGTCAAAAGTTCCAATGGGACGGCTTGCGGCGATTGAAGACGTGGTTAATGTAACATGTTTCTTAGCAAGCGACCGTGCCGCCTACATGACCGGACAAGCAATCAATATCACCGGCGGACGTGAAATGCACTAAAAGACACAACTTCTAAAACCTCTGATTGTTTCCTATTTTGGCGAACAATTACAGGCAAGGTACACTCAAGGTAGGCGATCCTTTCTCCAGAAGGGATTGCCTGCCTTTGGTTGCGGCTATGCCGCGAGGGGGGTAATAAAAATAGACAAGGCAATTTCTAAAAACTCATTTTTTGATCGACCGAAATCGACCAAAATTGATTTCGGTCGATTTTAGTCTGTGAAGAAATAAGTTTTTAGAAGTTCCCACAATTACATTGCGTCTTGTTGAGACATTCTTGACGCAATCGTTTTTGACTCTTATAATTATATTTTCATGACCATTTTGAAATTTTGTAAAACTTCGAAATT
>JAIRLW010000531.1 GCA_031259095.1 Planctomycetaceae bacterium
CTTTGATATTATAATGATACAGTTGTTTTGAGTTATGCGTTGCTTTGTATATTGCATAACCTCTTTATTATCAAAGACTTATAGTGAATCATATTCCAAAAAATGATATTTTAGTCGTACTGTTGCCCACCTTACTTGGCTTCACCGTTACTGAATAATTGCTTTTTTCTTTTACCGGAAAAATTGCGACAGCAATTGTCCTGAAAGCATTTTATTATACTGATATTATACTGATATTATACTGAATTTTGCGGTTATGAAAATACGGCGGATTAAATTTGAGGAACCTCTAAAATTTTGAGTAACCTCTAAAAACTCATTTTTTGATCGACCGAAATCGACTGAATCTCGACTAAAATCGATTTCAGTCGAAGTTTTTAGAAGTTCCTTTTTCTGATCGTTTCGGAATTTGGAGACAATTGTTTAGATCAAAAATTAAAAGTCGCGTTGTCTATCGCCGACGTATGATAGACAATTCAAGATGAACCTGTTATACTTTGCGCCGTCATGAATGGATCGTTTTTTTTGAACACAAACATACGGAAAAATAAACGATGAAATATATTAAAGGTATTCGTATTAAAAATTATCGGGTTCTCCGCGACATTTCGCTTGGTTCGATTCACACTCCGGCAAGGTCCGCCGATTCCGCAGGAAATTCCACTGGTGAACCGTTAACGCCAATTACTGTTGTTATCGGACGTAACGGTTACGGTAAAAGCACTTTTTGCGACGCATTAGGTTTTGTCGTTGATTGTCTGAAGAGCGATGCGGAACAGGCTTGTGTAACTCGCGGCGGGTTCGATAAAATCGCCTCCGAAGGTTCCAACCGGATTGTTGAATTTCAAATTCAGTACGGAAATTTACTCTACACTCTTTGTATTACGGCAGATAACTATAATGTTCCATTTGTGTATGCGGAAACGCTTTCGCATCTTGGTTCTGAGTTCGGCAATCGGGACACCATGAATTTTTTTGCCAATAACGGCGAAGGAAAAGTTGTTCGTCCTAATTCGGAATCGGTGAATGATATTCATCTTGCAGATCACCGCCGTTTGGTTCTGTCCACTCTTGGCAATTTAACGCAATTCCCGGATATTGTTTCGTTCCGTGAATTTTTAGACAACTGGTATCTTTGTTATTTTTCACCGGAATCCGCGAGGAAAACACCGTTAGCCGGACCGCAACGTCATTTATCGCGTCTTGGCGATAATTTAGCGAATGTGATTCAATATTGGGAACGTGAACACGAAGGAAGACTCGCCGATATGCTGAGTCGTGTTCTGGGCAAAGTTCTTGGTATTACTCACATTGAAACGTATCAGACAGAAGACGGCAGACTTCTTCTTCGTTTTTTTGAACAAGGTTTGCAAAAACCGTTTTATGCGCCGCAAATGTCGGACGGAACTCTTAAACTTATTGCTTATTTACTATTGCTCGGCGATCCGCAACCGCCGCCATTGATTTGTTTTGAGGAACCGGAAAACGGGTTGTATCATAAATTGCTTGGAGCGTTTGTCGATGAAATCCGGCATCGGAGCGACGGTCATACCGGCGCACAATTTTTCATCACAACCCATCAACCTTATCTTGTGGACGCGCTAACGCCGAATGAAGTTTGGATTCTCGACAAAGGTTCCGATGCTTTCGCATCGGTTCGACGTGCCGGTGATGATCCGATTGTCCAAAGTATGGTCGAAGAAGGAATGCCGCTTGGCGCACTCTGGTTTAGCGAATATCTCGATGGTGAATGAATAAACAATTAACAGGGAACTTCTAAAAACTCGACAAAAGATTATTTTAATCAATCGATTTCCGTTGATTTTTATCGATTTCAGTCGAAAAAAAATAGGTTTTTAGAAGTTGCCTTTAGAGGTGTTCTATTGTGTGGCTGCCAAACGGGGATTGAGAACAAGCCGTTGAAGATGTTTATTTCTTCGAATGGCTCGAAGTTTGGCACGGCGTTTGATTTCACTTGGTTTCTCAAAATGTTCACGTCGTCTCATTTCTTTTTTGATTCCGCTCCGCTCAATTAATTTACGGAAACGCCGAACCGCCTCCTGAATTGACTCTTTTTCACGAAGTGTTAGTTTAACCACGACATTTTTCCTTTCATAAATTTGAAGTAATAAAATTGACAGAGAGTGACAGGTTCTCACAAAACAAAAACCTTGGTCATATTCTATCGGAAAGAATCAAATCGTCTAGTAGGCGTGTACGAGGTTTGGGGGAATTTTTCGCTGAAAAGTACAACCCGTTATATTGCCTATTTTCCCTGTTGTGAAATTCCAGATAAAATTTTTCATCACAGAACGATTTATCCCTAAAGCCTCTAATGTCCCCAATGTCCTTAAAATTAAGGCTAAGAGATTAGGGACAAATGGGACGAATGGGACAAGGAAATGTTGGTGAGTTTTCGGCAAAAAATTATTTTAATTGATTTTAATCAATTTCAGTTGATTTTGGTCGATATTTATCTTGAAAAATAAGTTTTTGGAAGTTTCTTAAAGGAATTTTTTTGACACGGTGATTGATGAGACTAATTTCATGGAATGTAAACGGTTTACGGGCTTGTTTGGGTAAAGGTTTTCTGGAAACGATCAAGCGGCTAAATCCTGAGATTGTTTGTCTTCAGGAGACGAAAATGCAAAAAGGGCAAGCGGAAGTTAATCTTTCCGGTTATTCCCAGTTCTGGAACAGTGCGGTGAAAAAAGGTTATTCCGGCACGGCTGTTTTTTCACGAGTGCAACCGTTGACTGAACATTACGGGATCGGTATTCCGAAACATGATCAGGAAGGACGTGTAATCACGCTGGAGATGAACGATTTTACGTTGGTCAATGTTTACGCGCCCAATGCCCGCCAAGAACTTGTCCGGTTGGATTACCGAATGGAATGGGAAGATGATTTTCGTGCTTATTTGCAGAAACTCGATAAAATCAAACCGATTATCGTTTGTGGTGATTTCAATGTGGCGCATCAGGAAATTGACTTGCGTCATCCCGAAACCAATCACGAAAATCCCGGATTTACCGATCAGGAACGCGGGAAGATGACGGAGTTGCTGAATATTGGGTTGGCGGATACATTCCGAACACGATATCCTGATCTTAAAGAGGTTTATACTTGGTGGAGTTTTCGCAGCAACGCCAGAGCCAACAATTCCGGTTGGCGTATTGATTACTTTTTAATTTCACAACGCCTGATGCCGCGCATGACCGACGCGGTTATTTATCCTGAAATATTCGGTAGTGACCATTGTCCAATCGGACTGGAAATTAGTGAATAGTGAATAGTGTCGCAAGCGGATTATTTATTTGTCCCTTTAGTCCCTAATGTCCCCAAAGTCCCTGAAAGTAAGAAATCCGTTTGCGGCGCAAACCACGAACCGCTCCTCTCAACACCGCTTGACAAATAATAATTATAAGAGAAAATAAAACAACATTTTGCCCCCTTCGTCTAGTGGCCCAGGACACCGGATTCTCAGTCCAGTAACAGGGGTTCGATTCCCCTAGGGGGTATTTTTAATTAATAATTAATAGTTAATAATGAATAATGAATAGTTAATAGTGGAAAGTGGATAGTGAGTGGAATTTTTGTTATTTACCGCAAAGTGATACTGTAAGCAGTCAAGATTATCATGTTTAAAATTGTGTCCGAAATCAAATGATATTTTTTGTAACGATTAGTGTTTCCGTCCCGTTAGGGACGACATGTTGGTAGAAATGATAGAACTTCGCCGTGTTTCTGTCCATAATTTGAAAGGGATTGATCTTGATTTACCGTATAAAAAATTGATTGTTCTTTGCGGTCGGAGCGGCAGCGGGAAGAGTTCGCTTGCTCTTGATACGCTCTATGCGGAAGGACAACGCCGGTATATCGAAACATTTTCGGCTTCTGTACGGCAATTTCTTGAACGGTTGGAAAAACCGGACGCGGAACGGATTGACGGTGTTCCGCCCGCCATTGCCGTAACCGGTAAATCGTTTCACAACGCCCATCGAAGTACGATTGGAACTGTTACGGAAATAAGCGATTATCTCGGACTCCTCTTTGCTAAAATCGGACACGTTTTTTGTCCCGATTGTCTGCGCGAAGTTAACATTGATACGCCGCAAAGTATTTTATCGTTACTTTTTTCAAAATTTTCGGACGACAATCCGCGTCTTCTGATTGCGTTTGCTCCTCCGCTCGATCTGGATCGGAAAGAATTTGAACTAACATGGAAGGAACGCGGTTTTGTTCGCGGAATTGTTTCGGAAATTCCTTTTCGGCTGGACGAAAACGGTATTCCGCCGGAACAGTATCAACTTGCACAAAAAAAAGAACAAGAATTATTGCTTCTCGTTGACCGGTTGATGTTGAACGCCGAAGAAGAACGAATTACCGATTCGCTCGAAACCGCTCTGGAACAAGGCGATGGAATTTGTTGCGTTTTAGTACAGCGCAACAAAAATAGTACGGAACCGGCTGAATCGTTGGAACGTTTAGCGTTTTCACGATATTTTTCGTGTGCCTTCTGTAATAAAGATTTTCCAATATTGGAACCGAAACTATTTTCGTTTAATAATTCACAGGGAGCATGTCCAGTTTGCGAAGGCTTAGGCGTTGTCAAAGGCAGGACGTGTTCGGATTGCGGCGGAACACGGTTGCGTCCTGAAACACTTGCGGTCAAAATAATCGGTAACACGTTTTCTTCTTCCGGCGTGAATATCGCCGCGCTTTCCGATAGGAAAATCGCGGATTTGATCCGATTTTTTGAAACGTTGGAATTATCGGAACGCGAGCGCGGTTTGGGAAAAATTCCATTGGAACAAATCCGGTTGCGTCTCCAATTTTTGCAACAAGTCGGGTTGGATTATTTATCGTTATCGCGTCCGATTCCGACGCTCAGCGGCGGCGAACAACGTCGTGCGGCATTGACGGCGGCGCT
>JAIRLW010000590.1 GCA_031259095.1 Planctomycetaceae bacterium
TCAATCATCTTTTCACCACTAGTTGTTTTTCCATTTACAGTGCGACTAAATTGTGAAAGTTCTTTTTTCTGTTCTTCTGTCAATGTTCCTGATTTTATAGCATTATGAAGTTTTTGCAATGCTTTATTACTGTATGTACGTCCGGCTCCATTTATTCCGCCATAAATTTCAATATTTGAATAATGTCTAATGGATTCTTTTGAAAATTCTGTTGCCGTTTTCCAATACGGTTTTGAGATATTATCATTTAATGAACGATGACTTTGTTCTACATGAATGTCAGGCGGCGTCGGATTATCTGCAAGATATTCTAATTGTTTTGCTTCGGCTATAATTTGCGGAATCCATATTATCGCTTTACGTGCAAGTAATGTCAATTCCGAATTTTGGGCAAATACGGATAATTTATCAAAATACGTTTGTAAGGCTCGTATCTCTGTCAGTATTTGAATATTTTCGTCCTGTTTTTTTACTCTGTTCTTTTCCTTATTGTATGCTTCATTGGCTTCTTTTAGGAATTTATCAACATCCGGTAAATCAGAAAGTACATCTCGTGCTAATTCAACTAAGCGTTCTCTTTCAATTACATATTTTGCAAATGTTGTATCACTGTAACCATCATTATCAACACGTTTTGATTGTAACTCCTTTTGAAGTTCTTTTTGTTCTTGAATAAAACCACCGGCTATTGTTCGGACATGCAAAATATCATGACGCATTTGAGCCGCACAGCGTTCTAAAACTTGCACTTCCATTTTAAGACGATTCAACACCGCCGCTCCCGCAGCCTCTTGCAATTCAAAATCGTGAGGCTTGGTACTCGCTTTTTTAATCGCCTTATCTTCTTCTTTTTGATATTTTTCCAACTCCGACTGTAACCGCAAAATCGTATCTTTAGCCGTCTCTTTTAATCGTTTCGCTTTTTCTTTCGGTGAAATCGCCAGTTGCGGAGGTATCGGCTTCCATGCACAACGGCAATTACCGCACCATGTTGCTTTACCATTTTTCATAACATAAAGTGTATGCCACTTTTCAAGTTCAACACAATAAACCATATCATTATATGAAATTATCTGTTTAGTAAGATTTAATACACTTTGATAGTATCTACTTGTTTTCTCACTAAAAGGGGGATTAAATGTTATCGGTATGTAATAACTATTATTTTTAAGTAATTCGTGAGCCTTAACAAATGAACGTTCTCCCTTTACATTTTCTACATACATCATGTGGTCAAAAGTAACCCCCAATGAAAATTTATAATCGGTAAATCTAATAATAATTCCATCATAATGATACTGTATTAATTGTTTGGGTTTAACAAATTCAACTTCACGTGTTTCAGGATTCTCCGAAAGGAACATATCTTCCATCGTAACATCCTTAAATAATTTCCATCCGCTATTAGTCATTACATATACATTTTTTTCATAACAATTCGGATGCGCCGGAATCAATCCGCGCGCTTGTTCAATTGGTATTTCACGCCCCTCCAGCATTCGGCATTTAGCGCACACTTTATAATCTCCTGCCGTTTCAATAATCGCCGTAACATCGTTATGTCCCAACTCCGCAAACGCATCTAATTGCGATTCCCCGTGCGCCCGGACAAGATCATCTTTTACCGATGTTTCCGACCGCTTCTCGTAACGTTCAATCTCATCTTGTACGGCTTTGGCAATTTGTTTCGGCGTCCAAAATTTTCGTATTCCAACCAAAATAATCTGTTTCACCGATTGAACCATTTGTCCGGCAATTCCCTTTAAGGTCGAAAAGGCTTGACTGATTAGAGATTGTTTCGTTTTTTTAGACGAAGGTGATGTATCACCTTCACGAAGAAATGCCTCTTTACCGCCTTCCTCAAAATCCGCTGCATTCGTAATAACTACATTCGGCTGCGGTTTAAGTTTCGATTTATGACTGTCCGTATAAGCCCGTTTACGACCATGTTTATAGGCACGTTCTACATAGTCAGTAACAAATTCAACATCAAGAAGTCTCGCAACTTGTCCCGAAAGCCATAACTCCAACTCATCGGCTTTCGCAATATTATAAGCGTTCTCATCTGATGGTTGCGTGTCAAGATTCACCGTACCATCGGCAATCAAGGGAGATTCAGGAACACCCTGCAAAAATCGTTCATCAATAATCTTTTTATAAATTTGTTCTGAAATTTGTTTGTAACGGGATTGTACCATTTGAACCGTTGTCCGCCGAACACTTTGTAATCGTGTCGGGTCTAATTTAAGCGGATTCGGCGGTAACTTTTCATCCGATGCTAACGGCGTTGATTTCACCGGTTCAGAGTTCAAATTGATTTTCGGCTTCGTCTTCGGTACATATTTCGGTCTCGGTTTTCTCTTTCCCTTTAACACTCGATCAAATGCAACCATAAAAAATCCTTTTCAACACAACAATAATTACCCGCTCTTGCTCCCATTTCAAAAAGGGCTAGAATTATAGAACTTCCCAAAACTATTTTTCCAACCCAATTTGAAAGGGATACTATGTTAAAAGTATTCGATTTACAATAGTAAAAATTTGTTTAAGGGACAATTGGGACAATTGGGACTTTAGAGACGATTGGAATTACAAAAAATCCTGTAAATATTTAAAAAATAAAAAAGGAAGTACCTTATTCAATTTACATCAACAAGGTACTGAACCTACGAATCTTTCGCCTTTTTACGGAAAGACTCTTTTTTGGTAGTCAAGCCGCAACTACAGATTGCAGATTGTAAAATGTACATAAATAATTAAATACCCAACATTTTTTTCTTAAACGCATTAAATTCTTCTTGGCTAATTACCCCGCTATCACATAATTTTTTCATTTTTGCAATTTCATCAGTAACAGA
>JAIRLW010000616.1 GCA_031259095.1 Planctomycetaceae bacterium
GTTGGGACGGGCTATAATATTAACGCCCTTTCAGGGCTAAGATTCCGATTCACAATATCTGAACAAAAATAATAAAAGAGACAGTTACGACCAGACCGCTACATCGTTTCCATAACAAACGTCATAAAACTTCTTGGCGAAAACCTTAATCAATTAATCGATGAATCAATTAACCTTTGTCGAAAACGAAATCTTTGGGAACATAAAGTAATCTGGCGCAGGAACTACAGACGATTGGTTTTTTCTGAAGAATTTGAGCCAATGAGTTGATTGGGATTTGGTGATTGCAACCGCCGCAATATTTTTGGTTTTCGACCACCGCCAACGCCTCGTTACCGCCAACACTTCGAACTAATCGATTATAAATTTCCTTGAAATCACGCGGAAGTTTCGCTTCTTCCGATTCGAGCAGTTGTTGGAAATGAACAATTTTTGCTTCGATTTGGGGTTTGTCTTCGGCAAATTTTTTCTTTGTTGTTTCGTGAAGTTCACTCACTTTTTTCAATTCGGCTTCGGCAGTCGGAATATTAACCGCATATTGTTCCGCTTTTTCGATTGCCTCCAACGCTTCGTCATCCAAAACACTTCGGGCGGCTTCGTCGGCTTTGATTTGCAATTGGAACGCCTGAAATTCTTTATTGGATTTTGACTCTTGTAATTGTATTTTCCGTTTGGCGAGAGCCTGATCGTTTGCGGCAACTTCCAACTCCTTTTGTTTTGCTTCGGCTTTAAGTTTTTGATAAGTTTCATTAATTTGGGCGAGATTCGCTTTCTGTTTCTGAATATTTCCTTCCTGCGCTTTCAGAAGCAACGGACTACGCCGCAAACTTCCGTTTAAATCGTTTAGCCGAGTTTGGAGGAGATGAATTTGCTCCAATGTATTTCGAATATCGTCTGAATAGGACATACTTCAATCAAGACGTCAAGTTTAAAGGAATGTGTTTTGTGTAATGAACGCCGCGGCAATTAGGAATGACGCTTCGCGTTGAACAACATCGTCAACCTGTTCGTTGGTCGAATTACACCTTTATTTAATTTACCAATTTACTCGTACACAGAGTAAATAACAGAAAAAGAAATCATACCAAGACCTCGCCAAAAAACAAGACCGTCAGAAAACAACTTCTAAAAAAGGTTAATTTTAGTCGAGTTTAATTGCTTTAAGCCGATTATCGTTATTGACTTTCCCTGAGACCGCTTGTTTTTTCGGGTACTCCGCTTATAATTAAGAGTAAAATATCTGTCGATAACCAATTTCATACCCGACGGAAAATTGTTGTGGAAAAGAAAGAGTTGTATTTTGGTTTTATTTCTGCGGTTTTCCGTCCATCACCATTTTAAGCCATGAGTGTTGGCGAAATTCATTTTATCCCGTTTCCGGGCAAGCCGTTGAAATACGACAATTCCGCTTCGTCGTCTCAAGCTGTTTTTCCTGCGTTGCAACATGGATTTATGATCGGTCCCGAAAATTACGCTTTGGAACCGGTGATTCAGTGGGCGGTTGAAGGGAATGTGCCGCGTGATCGTTTACCGTTATTGTTTTACGGTGCGGTTGGTTCGGGGCGTTCCCATCTTTTGCGGGGAATTTTGGACGCATGGCGCAAAAATCAAAAAATGTCCAAGAGTAAACGTCATGCTTTTCTGTTGCCGGCAATTGATTTTGCCCGATTATTCACGGAATCGCTTGACACGCGAACCACCGACGATTTTCGACGCCGTTATCGAGACGCCGCGTTGCTGTTGATTGACGATTTGGATCAATTACACGACAAACTTTGGGCGCAAGAGGAATTACGTCAGACATTGGACGAACTTTCCGGCAACGGCGGAACGGTTGTGTTGGCAACAACCGGTTATCCGGGTGAAAACGGAGTTTTTTCCGAAACTCTTACCGCAAGACTGATTGGCGGAACAACGGTTCCGGTTTTTCTTCCCGGATTGGCGGTGCGTCAACGTTTTTTACGAGAGTTGGCGGCGGCATTTCGGGTTTCGCTTCCTGATTCTGTTTTGGATTCAGCAGCCGAAGCGTTACCGGTTTCGATTCCGGCATTGTATGGAACGTTTGCTCAAATCTATTTCGAAGCGGTTGCGGCGAACACGGCAATCAATACGTCGTCATGGAAACTGTTTCTTCAAAACCGTTTGCAAACAGTGCGCCCCGGAGTGGAGGTGATTGCCAAACGAACCGCTAAACATTTTTCGCTGAAACTTGCCGATTTACGTGGAAGTTCCCGTGCTAAAACGGTGGCGTTAGCGCGAAGTATTGCGGTTTATCTGGCGTGGCAACAGACCGGACAACAACAGAAAGAAATCGCCAAATATTTCGGCAATCGTGATCCGGCAACAATCCGGCACATGATTGAACGAATCAAAACAGGATTATCCGAAGACGCCGCTCTCCGCGACCATCTTTTCCGGCTCGGATTACATTAGGAAACCGCTAAAAATTCTTCGTAATCTATCAGCGGAATTTTTTATTTGAGGTTAAAAAAGTATTCGCCCTGAAAGGGCAACATAAGCCAGCCCGCCGCAACGCGGCGGGTAAGAATCCCCAATAAGATCGCCCTGAAAGGGCAGTATATCTTGTGAATCAAAC
>JAIRLW010000651.1 GCA_031259095.1 Planctomycetaceae bacterium
CCCGCCGCGTTGCGGCGGGCTGGCTTATGTTGCCCTTTCAGGGCGAATACTTTTTTAACCTCAAACAAAAACTCCGCTGATAGATTACAAAATGTCGTAATCTATCAGCGGAATTATTACAAAGATTTTGATTTCATTTTTACTAACCTTATTGACGCCTAATTTTCTTAACAAAACGATTTACCAAGAAACCTCAGTGTAAAAAATATTTCACTGATAGATTAGAAAAAACAGACTCGATAAAACCGGTGCGATTGCCAATCTCCGTAATCTTCTATCAAAACTGGAGAACAAGTCAAAGATATTGGATAAACAGATTAGGGAGGAATCGATGAAATTCTTTTTAACATTCCATATTCTGTTATTCGTTCCAATTGTTTGTTCCGGTTGGGCGATTGGTCAAATCGGTCAACATGTTGCGGAACTTCTTCCGTCAAAAACAAGGGAATTGACGATTCCGTTTGAAGTCCGCCCTGATCGTTCCGCTGATCCGATTAAAGAAGTGGAACTTTTATATTCTCAGAATCGCGGCGTTCACTGGCTTCTTTCCGACCGGAAACCGGTTGAATCCGGAAAATTCGGGTTTAAAACGGAAATAGACGGCGAATATTGGTTCGCGTTCCGAACAGTTACCCTTTCTGGTGTTAAAAAAAAATCGTCCGTCAATACTCCTATCCGCGTGCTGATTGACGCAACACCGCCCAAACTTTCATTGGAAACAAAACAATTGGATTCCGGTGAACTGTTGGTTGTTTGGAAAGCGGAAGATCAACATCTTCAGATGAAACGTCCTGATTTCGCCGTTTCGATAACTTCCAACAACTCTGGTATGAACTCTGATAGTTCGGATCATCTTTCGGAAAAAAACTGGAATCCGTTGAATATTGACGGACAAAATATTCGAGTCTTGGATTCCGGTTTGGAGGGAAGTTTCCGTTTTTTGCCGGAAAGCGGAGTTTCCCAATTGGAATTACGAGCGTCAATCCGTGATTTCGTAGGCAATCGGGTTGAAAAAACAAGTTCGATAACAATTAAACCCGTTCAGAATGAAAAAATTCCTCAGGCGGATAGTCCGGTCATGTCCGCAAAAAACGCAATACAAAACGCAATACAAAACACAATACAAAAATCCGACCCAACGCCGATCATTCTCAATTCGTCAACATCAACGTCAACATCGTCGCCGCTCACTCCGCCCAAACCGATTCGAATGCACCGGCAGAAAAAAAACAATCATCCGGCGGAAAATAAATCATTGCAAAAATCTGACGCGGAAAATCAACCGAAACGGGAGAATCTTTTGGAAAATATTCAGGAGACAAATAAAAATGATACGGATAAAAACAATGCGGATAAAACGGATAGAGATGAAAATAATACGGATAAAACGGATTTACCGATTCCGATTCTTGTATCGCCGGACGGCAAGGTTGCCGAAAATTTTGAACAGAGCCGGGAATATCAACCGGTTTCTCCGAACCGATCAGATAAAATAACCGAAGAACTTTTGGCCAATATGGGAGCATTTTTTGATGGCGGTTTGCCTGTTGAAGTGACAAAAACTATTCCGAAAATGCCGGCAACTGTCCATTCTGCCGAGAAGCAATCCGATGTTCCGCAATCGGCTGTTGCAGACTCAATGATTCGTCCTCCGGTCATTCCGCCGACAGCAATGAAATTGCCGGTTGCCGGAAGTATCACTGAAGTTACATTGAATGCTATTTCGACCCAACCGCAAATTATTGTCAAATGGAATATCGGCGACGCGCCTTGGCAGGAATCACAAATTGACGTCTTGCGAGGTTCTACGATTCGCGGACCTTGGCAACCTATTGCGATTAATCTTCGCAACAATGGCGAATATTGGTGGTATCTGAGTTCTCTTGATTTGAATCCATTTTTTATTATGGTTCGTATTCGGAGTTTTCAAAGCGGAGTTGCTTCCGACGTTACCGAATTGCCGATAGAAATTAACCCTACGCTTCTAAAACAAAGTTCCTTACGTTGAAACAACGACCCGATTCTATTTCCCGCGGTTAAAAATTGAAAGATTTCTTGATTGAGAACCTCTACACATTCGTTTTTAACCGCAGAATTCTTTGTCCCAATTTGTCCCTAATGTCTCACTAAAAGAGACAATTGGGACATTAGGGACAAATGAGACTAAATAATTCTTGTAATATTTCAGTGGAATTTTTTTCTTAGGGAGTGTTGACGCTAATTTCGCAAAAGAACAATGATATTTAGTGTCAACACCCCTAATCTTTATTTTTACCGCGAAAATCACGAATGTTCACGAATAGACTTGGAACAATCGTTTTCGTGAACATTCGTGTATTTCGTAGTTCCAATTCATTTTGGAAATTCGGCTGAAATATTACCAAAATAAAAATAGACACCTACATCGCGAGGTATATTTATTCAATCTGTAAACAATCATTATTTTTCCGGACACGTTTCGATATGGTCGTTGACTAAACCGGTTGCCTGAAGGTGAGCGTAACAGATCGTGGAACCAAAAAATTTGAAACCGCGCCGTCTCATTTCTTTGGCAATCCGGTCTGAAAGTTCTGTGGTTGCCGGAATATCCGACCACGATTGCCAATGTCCGACAATCGGTTTGCCGTCAGGAAGAAAACTCCATAAAAAGTTACTAAAACTACCGAATTCCTTTTGGACCGCAAGGAACGCTTGGGCGTTAGAAATTGTTGCGGTAATTTTTAACCGGTTGCGGATGATACCGCTATTGCGCATCAACTGCTCCACTTCTTTTTCGGTAAACTTGGCAACTTTTTTCGGATCGAATTTTGCAAATGCTTTTCGGTAATGTTCGCGGCGTTTCAAGATGGTAAGCCAACTCAATCCGGCTTGCGCACCTTCAAGAACAAGAAATTCAAACATGATCCGATCATCATGAACTGGTTTGCCCCATTCTTCATCGTGATACTTAACGTACAACGGATCGTTACCACACCATTCACAGCGTTTTGATTTTTTCATCGTTAAATTATTGGGAATCTCTAAAAATACCTTTGTCAAAAACAAATTTGTCTTACAAAAGGATTATCCCTTTAGCCTAATGTCCCAATTTTAGGGACAGAAAGGACATTAGGGACAAATAATTCTGTGATTAAAGAAGTATAAAAAGTCAATATTCTATCTGCTCTTTCCTAAAAAAAGTAGTTTAATCTCCTTATTTTTAAGTATTTTTATTTTTTTGGTCTGTTTGCTTTCCGATATAAAGAGTCCCCAAATGATTCCTGTTTTTCACGCAAAAATTGTATTGCCCT
>JAIRLW010000031.1 GCA_031259095.1 Planctomycetaceae bacterium
AACCACTCCGCCCGAAGAAAAGCATTCGGATAAACACAACAATCCGTCAACACATTCCATTCGTCACGAATATCGCGAAACTCTTCAGGTGATTTCAATATTTGTATTTCAGGATTCATCGTATATTTTCGCAACTAAAAATTCGTTTTAGTTTGAAACAGGATTACACGTAACGGTCTATTTTTATCGCGGCGGATCGCGGACATTCTAAATTGGGAATCTCTAAAAATATCATTTGCCAAAAGATTTTTGATTATTTTAATTAATTGATTATTTGTCCCATTAGTCCCTTTTTATCGGGACTAATGGGACGATAGAGCCTAATGGGACAAATAATAATGTTGATTTTTCATAAAACGTTGCGGTTAAAAAACAAATTTTTAGAGGTTCCCAATTTCTTTTTATCCGCGAATTTCCACGAATAAACAATTTGTGAAAATTCGCGGATAAAATAGGTAGGCGACCTTTTGCCAAAGGGTTTTCACCCACAGTCGCGTTGGCTATTGCCGACACGATGTTTCGGCGAAATATCGCCTACCTTTTGATTTTTTATACAACAATGATCTCCAAAAATGGGAAACAATCAGGAATTTTTTTATTATTTTGCGTTCCATGTTCGTGTTTGCGGTTCTTGGGAAGTGAAAGTCAATGTTTCCGTTTTGTCGGCGAAACGTAAACGACATTTTGTTCCCCATGTTGGATGAATTATTGTTTTGATTTCTTTGTTATTCCAATCAATATCCACAATAAAACCGCCGCGTGCCGCCAACCCTTTGACGCTTCCCGATTGTAACGACGGAAGCAATGCCGGTAAAATGTGAAGTTCCGTCATTTCGCCGTCCGGTCTGGATTGCAATAAACTTTCACCCAACGCCGAAATCATTCCTAAATTGCCGTCGTTTTGCCACGAAGAACCAAAGAATGTTGAAATCAACGACGAATGAATGGACTGTTGAACGTGCCGATTAAACACCGTTTCGACATTCTTTCCGTCATGCAATCTTGCCCAATTCCCCGCCAGCATACTTCCTTGCCACGAAGCGCACGACGTATTGATTACCTTGCGACGCTCCAATGTTTTACGCATTGCTTCCGCCAAGTCCGGCGTGGTAATCGGCGAAATGTCCCAGTCTGGATTCAACGCCCAACCATGCGCCACTTGTCCGTTGTTCGACGACGTGTCCCAGTCTTCAACCCATTCCTGCAAATCGCCGCGCGTCGGACTGACTTTATTCGGCGGTAATCGTTTCAATGCGGTTTCGATTTCTTGTTGAAACGGTTCATCTTGACCAAGCGTTTTTGCCGCTTCGATGGTGTTACGAAATAATGCGCGAATAATTTGAATATCCTGCATCGCCCCGCACGTTGCCCAGCCGACAAAACCGTCCGGTCGGCGATACGTATTTTCAAAAGATGTTGCCGGATTGGTTGTCAGATAACCGTGCGCGTCTTCCTGTAACGTGTCCAGATAAAATTGCGACGCGCCTTGCAAAACCGGATAAATCTCTTCAAGAAACTTTTGGGATCCCGTAAACCGGTAATGATCGTAAACCGAATAACACAACCACGCACTGCCAACTTGATAAATTGCCCATAATCCTGTGCCGTTGACGGGCGGTGTTGTCCGCCAAATATCGGCGTTGTGATGAGCAATCCAACCGCGAGCGTTGTACAAATTTTTCGCCGTTTTCGCTCCGTCCACTGTTAATTCTTTCGTCAACCGGACAAGCGGTTCGTGCAATTCGGACAAATTCGCCGTTTCCACCGCCCAATAATTAATTTGGGCGTTACAATTCAGCGTCCAGTTGGAAGCCCACGCCGGTATCAAATCTTTGTTCCATATTCCTTGCAAATTCATCGGTTGCGTACCGGCACGCGAACCGGAAATCAATAAATATCGCCCGAATTGATAATACAACGCCGCCCATTGCGGATCATGTTGCAACGAAAATTTCCGTAACCGTTTTTCCATCGGCAACAACGCCCGTTCCGTTAACGGAATATCCAACTTCACACGGTTAAAGAACGATTGATAATCGGCAATATGCGTTTGCTTCAATTCGTCAAACGGTTTTTTCGCGGCGGTTTCCAAATATTTTGTAACCTGCGCAATCATTGACCGTGTTTTTTCCGGCGAATTATCGGGTTTAGTGAAAGGATCAATATAAGAATTATTCGCGGTGAAATAAATTTTGACTTCGGTTGCATCGGCGATAGTTAACGTTGCATTGTTTTTTTTCGTTGCGCCATCGGTAACAACCTGAATTCCCTGCACAAATTTAATTCCTTTATCGTTCTCGAATACCAGATTTTTAATGCCTCTGTCATACGGATTGGCAATAATCGGCGCATGACCGGTCAAAACGATCACGTTGTTTGCCGTATCTTGTAACGTCTCATATTTCAACGGGCTCGACAACGAAACATCTAACGATAAGGTTTTCGGTTGATTGCTTTGCCAATGAAACACAACAACCTGATCGGGATAACTTGCAAACGCTTCCCGTTCAAACTTCACGCCGTTTTTTTGATACGACAACTTCACAATTCCTTCCCGCAAATCCAATTCTCTGCGGTAATGCGTAATCGCAACATTTTTACCGTCTTGTTCTTGCATTTGCGTTGGAGTTTTCAACGTCAAATCGCCGAGCGGTTCATAACTGCATTGCCAAGGACCGAGCATTGTTTTATTGATTTTTTCCTGCGCTTCGGCATTCTTGCCCTCAACTAAAAGTTTTCGGATTTCCGGTAACACTTTATAATTATCGGGACGTTGTAAATTGCGTGGTTCGCCCGACCAAATGGTATCTTCGTTGAGATGAATTTTTTCTTCAAAAACATTCCCGCCAAGCGTTGCTCCGAGCCGACCATTCCCGATGGGCATGAACTCAAACCAATTTTTCGCCGGTTTGGAACACCAAATCGTATCGGGATGCGTTGGCGGCGTGTTGTCGGAAATCACCGATTCGGCAACCGGCGTAACCGGTTTACCGTTAATAAAAATATTCAGATCATTTTCATCAAACAAGGCGGCAACATGAATCCATGTATTTTTCGGCAACTCTTCTTTAGAAAGAAGAATATCGTCGTGATTGATCAGCCGAAGTTTTCGACCCGGATACAAATCAAGCAGCCAACCGTCAGAACCGCCCGGCGTGATTTGGTCAAAAATCCGGCAATTACCGTTATTTTGATCATCGAGATAAATCCAACCTTGTGCTGCGCCGTATTGTTTTCCTTGAGCGTCGATTGTTTGCGGCAAGACGGTAGGATTTTTGATTTTGTTGTCGTCCGGTTTTGTTTCGGCAAATTTTTTAATCGCGTTGGCTGTAAGTGTTTCATCAAAACCGTACTGTTCAATCGCGCCGGAAAAACGGTTTCCGCCAACCTGATCGGTTCCGATTTTCACAGGATGTTCCGCAAAAACCGTCATTGCCAAAAATAAAAACAACGTTACGGTTGTTATCGTTCTAAAAAACATAAGTGTCCTCATTTTTTGTCAAAATGTTAAAAGTTGTTGTTGTTGTTGTTAAAAGTTGTTGAGGGTTAATGGTAACGCAAGACAACACCGCATCGCATTGCATTGCGTTTATTCAAATTTGGTTTTAGTGTAATTGAATTGGTAAACGATGTAAAGTCCTGAACCGACATGTCGGCAAAAAATATTTTTGAACACGGAACATTCCGAAATAATCAGAAGGGAACTTTTAAAAACTTATTTCTCCACAGACTAAAATCGATTTTAGTCGATTTCGGTCGATCAAAAAATGAGTTTTTAGAAATTGCCGGATTTTTTTTTCGCCTTCTTTTAATTTTTAACACGTCTGGTAAAATAGCCGCGTTTCGTATCGTTTTATGAAGGGCAGACATTTTCGGAATGGGTTTCGGAAATTGTTGATGTTATTGCTCTTAGGTTGTTTCTTTCCCAATTATTACGAGGATTATTGTAATGAAAAAAATGCCGTTTATTATTCTGTTTAGCGTGTTGATGGTGATTAGTTCCGGCAGTCAATGCAGAGAATCGAGTAAACCGTTACCGCCGCCATCGCCGATTCCTGCTCCGATTCCTTCTCCGGTTCCGCCCGGTATCACGACGCCGGAAACTCCGGAAACTCCAGTAACAGAAACATCGTTCATTTCTGTTCCGGCAACCTCAACCGCCGAACCCAAAATAACGCAGGAAATTTCGGCACGAAAACGTGAAAATCTCAAAAATCCGTTTTTCAAATCGTCGTTGGAATTTCTCAAAGACCCGGTTCCCGTTGAAAATGCCGACGCTCAAACGCAAACCGAAATGAAACCGTATTTCGAAAAAATTGCCGGTTCCGATCAGACGTTTAAAATGATTCCGATTAAAGGCGGAAAATTTCTGATGGGCAGTCCCGAAAACGAAAAAGGACGGCGCAACGACGAAAGTCCGCAACACGAAGTCGAAATCAAACCGTTCTGGATCGAAGAACACGAAACAACTTGGAAAGAATTTGAACAGTTTGCTCTTAAAATTTTACGTGACCGCCGGAAAGAAAAGTCGAGTCTGACGGATCGGGAAAAATCAGCCGATGCTCTGGCGTCGCCGACTCCGCCGTATGATATTAGTTCCATTAGTCACGACAACGCCGGAAAAATTGGTTATCCTGCCAGCGGAATGACCGTGTACGCCGCCCAACTTTATTGCCGATGGCTGACCATGATTACCGGACGTTATTATCGGCTTCCGACGGAAGCGGAATGGGAATATGCGTGTCGGGCTGGTTCAAAAACCGCTTATTCTTTTGGCGATGACGACAGTGAACTCGGTGATTACGCATGGTTTTTCGATAACAGTGATGGCGCGTCCAAAAAAGTGAAGACCAAAAAGCCCAACGCTTGGGGACTTTACGATATGCATGGCAATTTGTCCGAATGGGTTCTCGAACAGTATGACGTAACAACATACGCCAACCGCAAACCAAATTCTTTTGGTTCTCCGGTTAAACCGCCTAAAGGTGATGGTTTTGGTCAGATCGCACGCGGCGGAAACTGTGAAGACGACGAAACGGCCAATCTCCGGTCCGCGCGGCGACTTTATTCGGAAACAACTTGGAAACAACAAGACCCGCAATTTCCGCAAAGTATTTGGTGGGTAACCGATGCGGCTTATGTTGGTTTCCGGGTGATCAGACCGTTAGAACCGCCGAAAACAGAAGAAGAAGCCAAATTATATGAACCCCTTCCTTCCGTTTGGCTTGACTATGCCGAGTTAAATCAACGTGATTAACCGTTTAAGCGTCCCTTTGAAAATGATTGGGTTTTATCCGAATCCGATTATCCGAATTCGAAACAATTAATAGGAACTTCTAAAAACTTATTTTTTCACAGGCTAAAATCGACCGAAATCGATTTTAGCCGATTTCGGTCGATCAAAAAGCAAGTTTTTAGGAGTTGCTTTATTTCTTTGAGTTTATTAGAATAAGCAACAACCACGTCACAGAATAGTAAAAATTTTGTGAAAATTAAACCCTCAACAAAAAGGAAAAAAGAAATGACATTAAGACATTTACTTGGGATTTTGGTATTAGCATTGTTGTTGCCGGCGTTGGTTTTGGCGGCAGAGAATGATATTGAAAATGATGTTGTGTTTTGTATTGGCGAACCGGACGGGTATTGCAGCGAATTTGCACTCGCCAAAGAAGGTTACGCCGCTTTCAAAAACAAGTTTCCAGACGGTATTACTTATACTGTTGGAAAATCAACGCCCAAAAATGATTGGGCTTTCCTTCACCCTTCCACAAAAGATGATTGGGCAGGAAATAAAAATTATCCGTTCACTATTAAATTCAACTTGCCGGATTCGTCAAACATCTTGTCCGAACCGGCAACCTTCGTAATCGGTTATGTCGGCTCCATGTACGATCCCGAAGTCAGCGTCAATGTCAACGGCAACGAGTTACCAACCCAAAAAGCAAAAAACCAAATCAGCAGCAATATCGTTTTCAAACCGCGTCAAAAAGGGGCGTATGAAAGTTTGCTCTTCACCGTTCCCAACAGTTTGCTCAAAACGGGAGAGAATATTATTACAATCAAACTTCTCGACAAAAGTTGGATTCTCTACGATTACGTAACTCTTCGCAAAGAGAATAAAGCGTTGACGCAAATTGCCAAACCGGAAACGAATCTTCTTGCCGAATTCAAGAAAAATGAACATGAATTAAAAAACGTTAAAAAAATCGTTTTCACAACCCGAACTCAAACATCAGAACATTGGTATGCCAATATCGGTTATTACGCTCACAATCAACATGTCGGCGACAATCTGCCGGCTCCGAATGAAGGCGGAAAACTTTGTGTTTACGATATCGACACGAAACAAGTTGAAGTTCTTATCGACGACAGATTAGGAATTGTCCGCGATCCTTGTGTGCATTATGACGGCAACAAAATTCTCTATTCCTACAAACCCGCCGGAACAATGTATTTTCATCTTTACGAAATGGATTTGAGCAACAATAACAAAATCCGCCAAATCACCAACGATGAATTTGACGACATCGAACCAACCTACACACCGGACGACAAAATTATTTTCGTTTCGACAAGAGCGAAACGTTGGGTTAATTGTTGGTTGACGCAAGTGGCGGTTCTTTACGGTTGCGATTTGGACGGCGGCAATATTCACGCTCTTTCCGGTAACATTGAACACGACAACACGCCTTGGTTTTTGCCGAATGGACAAGTTCTTTATATGCGTTGGGAATATGTTGACCGTTCGCAAGTTCATTATCATCATCTTTGGACAATGAATCCCGACGGCACGAAACAGATGGTATTTTTCGGCAACATGTATCCGGGTGAAGTGTATATTGACGCAAAACCAATTCCCAACAGCGAGAAAATTGTTGCGTCTTTTTCGCATGGACATGGTCAAGTTGAACATGCCGGAGGAGTTGGAATTATTGATCCGCGCAACGGTCCCGACGACCGAAAAATGGCAAGACAAATCACCGCCGCAAGCAATTACCGTGATCCTTGGGCGTTTTCCGAAAATTGTTTTATGGCGGCGCAAAACGATAAAATTGAATTGATCAACGCAGACGGTGAAACACAAACCTTGTTTCAAATTCCCGAAGATTGGAGGAATCACGTCAACACGGGCAAAGTTATTCGTGCAAAATCGGAAGTTCGTGCGTCGTTGAGTCCTCTTTTTGTTCACGAACCGCGACCGCTTATCAAACGGGAACGGGAACGAATCATCACCAAGCAAACCAATGACGCCCAAGCAACCGGTGAATTGACGCTCCTTGATATTTATCAAGGACGTAACATGAAAAGTGTGAAACGCGGTGAGATTAAAAAGTTGTTAATTATTGAGACGTTGCCGATGCCGATTCATTACACGGGCGGAATGGAACCAACGACTTACGGCGGTTCGTTTACGTTGGAAAGAGTTATTGGTACGGTTCCGGTTGATCCTGACGGTTCGGCACGCTTCAATTTACCGGCAAAACGTCCGTTCTTTTTCGTTGCATTGGACGAAAACAATTTGGCGGTCAAACGAATGCAATCATTTTTAACCGTGATGCCGGGCGAAACAACTTCGTGCGTAGGTTGTCATGAAGAAAGAACGGCAAGCGCAATTCTTAAAAAAATGCCGGCAGCAATGAGCCGTCCGGCAAGTCCGATAACAAAAATTGCCGAACCCGTCAACCGTTTTTCCAACCGTGTTACGAACAATGATAGTGTTGCGAATAACAATGCGATTCCTGACGTGATTGATTATCCGCGTGATATTCAACCGATTTGGGATCAACATTGTGTTGAATGTCATAATCCTGACAAACGTGAAGGACATTTCAATTTGAGCGGTGGTCGGGGACCGATGTACTCGATCAGTTATTCCAATATTATGGCAAGAACACACAGTGCGTTGGAGAATCAGCGTTATGGTCAAGAGACGTTGGTTGCGGACGGCAGGAACAGACCGTTGGGCAATTATCCGCCGCGAACTCTTGGCTCAAGTGCGAGTGCGATTTATACCAAGTATTGTCAGAAGGAACATTACGATGTTCAACTTTCGGAGCGTGAAAAGATGCTTGTGATTCTTTGGCTTGAAACCGGTGCGGCGTATATTGGAACGTATGCCGGTTTGGGCAGTGGAATGCTTGGCGGTTATGCGGTAAATCAGCTTGACCGTTCCGATCTGAATTGGGAAGAAACAAAAGCAATGCAAACGGTGTTACGGGAAAATTGTGCGTCGTGCCATACCGGTCAAAAACAGTTGCCGAATTCTGTTTCGGATGAAATTCGTCATACGTGGTGGATTTATCCCAACG
>JAIRLW010000057.1 GCA_031259095.1 Planctomycetaceae bacterium
GTCCAGTTCGAGGAACATCTCAACCGACCAAACTCCGGTTTCATCAGGAATAAATCGCCAATGCGGTTGTACCGCAACCGATTGATGAACCAACTCAAAACCTTCAACCGATTGACTGACCGTTTCAATCGGAAATGCGTAAAAATCAGTGGGGCGGCTTGTTTTTAGCCGGACGTCCAAACCTAACCAATCATCATAAAGTCCAAGTTCATTGCCGTTGGTTAAATCCAGATTCGTACTCAGATTTCCAAACCGTTGACCTTTGTAACCGCCTAAACCGTGAAAATACCGATTTTCCACCCCACCCGGCATTCCGGCAAAATTCATTTCCACCGCAAAATGAATTCGGTAATCTTTCGGCAAATTGCTAAGCCGGTACGCAATTTCAACCACCGAACTGCCTTCACTTAACGTAATTCCCTTGTCAATCCGAATCATCGCCCCATAAGCATGCGCTTCACGCGATAGAAGAATTTGAACACGTCCCGTTTTTTTACGGACAACCGCATCGTATTCCGCCAGAACAAACTCTCCGTGTTGACCAACACGCGATTGCCGAACCGCATCGAAATCTGTATCGTAATCGTAAAACAAATCAATCAGACTTTTACGCGGATACCAATCGTATTGAAGTCTCCGCTCAAGACCTTCCTGCTTAAAAATAATTCTCGGATTGCCATTGCCCTCAAACTGATGACGTTGCACAATTTTTTGATGATACGCTTCGGGTTTTCGGGTTAGTGTTGCCAGAAGATTGTGCGTAATTGATTTAAGGTCTAACTCATACATCATTCCGCCAAGATGAGGAACCGTCAACAAATTGAGTTGATCGTTGGTCAGACGAACTTCGTTTTTACCGTCAAAATTGAAATCGGCGGTTTGCGATTCCACCCATGTTCCCAATCGGTCAGTCGCGGCGTCAATCAGGTTGTCGGACTTAATCAGTTCCCGATAAACCGCATTACGCAAATGCGGCAAGTAAATTCCGCCGAATGCCCCATGCCAATAGCCGCAATTACATTGACTCCGGTACAGCGATTCCCGCGCTAAATCAATATCCGCTCCGCTCCAACCTTGCTCTATCGCATTGCAAAGCCGTGAACTAATATGCATCATCCGGCAATACATTTCGTCCGACTCCGGATAACGAATTTTGAAATTTCGCCAGAAACCGCCGTGCAGGAATTTTTTAATGATAAGCCAACGGGCATCGTGTTCCATTTCGTTGCGGAGTTGATTGATTTCGAGTTGCTGCTCCGGCTCCAGAACCCATTCGGTCATTTCACGGTAACTGCCGTCGGGAATATAAATTTTGCCGAGCGGCGGAACCGATGCAACCGCTTCCGACGGTGTTGTGGTAATAATCCAATCGCTGTTTTCCGACAACATATCAAAAAAACGGTGTAACCATTTGTCTTCGTAAACATGCCGGTATGTTTCGGGCCAAGAACCGAATTTTTCACCGTCATCAGCGTGAACAAGAATTGCCTGCGGGTCTTGTTCGGAAACTTCAGCCAAATAGGAAAGAACATCTTCAACTTGACCAAACGGAATCAAATACCGTAATTTTTCACTGCCGGGAAAAACATTGATTGTTTTACCGTCGTCTTCGGTCAAATAATGCCGTGTCAGGGCGGAGTCTTTGATTCCGGCGAATTTGAAATGAGAATCGTCCAGGATGGTGTAATACATTCCGGCTTCCGACAAATCACGCACATAACTTTGTTCCCAAACCCGTTCAGGAATCCAGAGACCGGCAACATCCGCACCTAACCGTTTTTTAAGCCAATCGGAAAACATTTCAATTTGTCCGATTCGGTCACGCGGCGGCAACATTGCAAGAATCGGTTCGAAAAACGGTCCTCCAATGATTTCGATTCGATGTTGACGGACAAGAGCAGCAACCCGTTCCAGATATTCAGGATGTTCTTCTGCCAACCATTCAAATAATGAACCGCTGGTGTGAAGCGTCAATTTGATTTTGCCGTAACCTTCGAAAACATCAAGAAAGGGAAGATAACTTTCCTGATAAGCCTGTTCAAAAACATGTCCGAAATTACCGACGGGCTGATGGTTGTGAATAGCGAAAATAAGTCGAATAGGTCTCATGGGGGGAAATGAAAGAAATTAAAGGGTTAGGTCTGTCAATGTGAGAACTCAATGTAAGAGCTCAATGTTAAGAGCGTATCAAAAAAACTTCTCTAGTATAATCGGCAAAATTTACCGATTTCATCAATTTTGCGGAATGTTTTAAAAATAGGGAGGAGTTATAGGGAATAATGGAAAATGTTGTCCCATCATGCCCCATTCGTCCCTAATGTCCCTTCACTGAAAAAAATGTTAGCGACCAATGAGACAATAAAGACTGTTGGGACAAAAAATTGCCTACCTGAATACTGACCGGACAACTACGCTCTCAAAATACTCTCTCAAAAAAATTCTGAAATAATCAGAAACTTATTTATCTTTGTCTGGCGTTCCGTAATAATGTTTTAATAATAGCGGCGGTGATGTTTGTATTCTTACGGCTTTGCCCAATTCAAAGGTAAAATGTTTTTTTGTGTAACGTGATCCGCTGTCGGTATGTGTTCCGGTGGTAATATATTGATTACCGGCTGCAACGGACATGACTGTTGACAATTGTCCGTTAAAGTAACTTCCTGTCTGTTCGATAAACGGCAACAACGGACCAAACGGGGAAAGCCGAAATAAGTAAGAATTGGGATCTGTGGAAATGTTTAGTCGGTTGTGAAAACCGTAAGGCAGAATGACCCCGTGTGCTGTATGACCCCGTGTGCTGTGGTTAATAAAAATAGACCAGTTCACTTCGTTACGTTGTCGCAAATACGGCAACGGACGTCCATGCGGAAACTTCTGAACCTGTTTCAATTCGGAGACGAATATAATAAGAAGTCTCCGGTTGTAAACTTGTTAACGAAACAATATTTTTTGCGGAATTATTTGTTATTGTGAATTTCTTTTGAGCATCCCATAATATTCCGTCAAGCGACCACTGAATCCGGTAAGTGATCCGTCCTGAAAGATAACTGTTAAAGGAAAGTTTTAATGTTTTTGATGTTACGGAATCCAATAGCAATGCATCAGGAGCAACCATGCTGTTGGACGCAAGCAATGTTGTTGTATTTGTTTTTGCGGCAGTTCGGCTTCGACCAGTCGAGTTGGACGCGAAAACCTGATAAGAATACCGCGTCGAAGTATTCAATCCGTTATCAATGTATGATAACGCCGAAGTTGTTCCGATTTGTTCCCATGTTTTTTGTACCGTATCATATCGCTGGATGTGATATTCTGTTGCGCCGGCGGCGGCTTTCCAGGTTAAAGCAATAGATTCCGAATCAATCGCGGACGCTTTGAGTTTGGTCGGCGTTGACGGAATCGCGATGGCGGTTGTAATTGTAATCGGTGTTCCGGCAAGAGATTTTCCGGTCTTTCCCACTGCAATAACCCGAAATTCATATTGCGATTCGGCTTTCAGCGATTTAACCGTTAATTCCGTTGTCTTCGAACTTCCGGCAGAAACCCAACGTGTTCCGTTGAATTTTTCGACAAGATAACTCTTGGCTCCCTCAACCGCATTCCATGTAAGAGTAATCTGTTTATCCAAAATTTCCGCAACAGAAAGATCGGTCGGAATTGCCGGTGCGGTTGTAACAGATTTTGATTTTGATGCTTCCGAATGGACGCCGGCTTCTGTTCCTAAGGCAACAATCCGGTATTGATAAACCGTATTCGGATCGCAATCCGTATCAATCCATTCCTTCACCGTTTCCTGCACATCTGATTGTGTTACGGATTCCCAGAGAATGGAATCTTCCATAGAACGTTCAATTCGGTAACCGGAAGCGCCTTTTACTAAATTCCATGTAATTTTAACAGAATCGTTACTCAAAACCGTAATTCGCGGAGCCGACGGAGTTTTGATTCTTGTCGTTACGGTAACTATTTGAGACGGATTACTTGTTCCTGCTTTGCTTGTTGCTGTAACACGGTAATAATATGTTGCCGTTGATTTATGACCGGAAATAGTTACTTCGGTTGAAACAGCGGAAACCGTTGTTGTTTTTTTCCAGACAGTTCCGTCGGTTGAACGTTCGACAATATATTGTGTTGCATTTTCGACGGCGTTCCAGAATAATTTGACTTTGCTGTCGTTGACGGCTTGGGCTGTCAATCCGTTTGGAGACGACGCCGGCGCAAGAGCCGGTGTTGTCAAAGTCAAAATATTCGATGAACTTGATTCTCCGGCTTCGTTCAGAGCAATGACCCGAAAATAATATTTCATTCCGGCGGCAAGATTAACCGCATTTCCGCTGGTTCCGGTGATCGTTGAACTGCCAAGTTTATTCCAATCACCCGATTTTCCCGTCAACGAATATTCCAAACGATAAAAATTGGCGCTGTCAACAGCTTTCCAGGACAAATCAATAGTTGACGAATCAATAATTGTTCCCTTCAAACCGGTTGGAGCTTTCGGCAGGGCAACCGGAGTTGAAACAGTTACGGTATTTGACGGAAGCGATTCTCCGGCTTTGCTGAGAGCAATAATTCTGTATTGATAAATTGTCGAACTTTTGAGATTATTGTGCTGAAATGAATTTGACGTTGTTGTTCCGGCGGCAGTCCATTTATTTTTAGCGGAATCAAAAAATTCGACACGATAATTTGTTGCGTGAACCGCCTTATCCCACGAAAGACGAATCGCGGTATCACTAATCGCCGAACCTTTAATATTCAACGGTGTTGCAGGAATTTCCGCTTGAGTGGCTGCCGATATAATAGAACTTACTCCGGACGAAACATAATAATTTAAAGCGTAAATCCGATAATAATATTTGGTACTGGAATTGAGTTCGGTATCCGTAAAAGATAAATCGTTACCGGTACAAATTTCACTCCAACCGCCGCCTGATGAAAGAGAACGTTCAATCCGGTAAGCAGTTGCATTTGAAACCGCTTTCCACGAAACGGTAATTTGTTGAGAACCGGAAACAACCGCTTTCAAACCGGTTGGAGTTGCCGGTTTTACCGGTTTTGTCAGGGGCATTATGACGATATTCGACCAGTCGGAATTGCCGATTTCATTGACCGCACGAATTCGGAATTGATAGGCAATTCCAGATGTAACAGAAACGGAAATCTGTGTTTGGTTGGCAGCAGGTTGATCGGCAAACTCCGTCCAAGTATTTCCGCCGTCGGATGAATATTGTAATACAAATTCCGTTTCATTCCGTGAATTGTCCCGCCATTGAAGTGTAACCGAATTATTCGCAACGGTAATAATTGAAAGATTGGTTGGAGTTTCAGGCGGTGAAGGTTCATTTGAAACAAAAAGATCGGCAAAATTCAGGCATCCTCCGCTAACTGCTTTTCCGGCAAGAGCGGGCAACGGTTTGACGGAGTTAATAATTTGGGCTTTGATTTCCGCCGGAGTCAATGCCGGATTATTTGCTGCAAGAATTGCCGCCGCTGCGGAAACAAACGGAGCCGCCATACTGGTTCCTGACATCAAACCGTAAGCGCCGTTTTTTGTCGTACTATAAATCGAAACACCCGGAGCCGCTAAATCAACCGTTGTTTGTCCGTAATTGCTATTGCTTGCCAGTTGATTGTTTTGGTCAATTGACGCAACCGCAATCAAATTATCAAGATAATTATAACCGGACGGATAATGTGATTTTGTATCGTTATTGGCGCCGTTATTTCCTGCGGAGGCGGCGACAACAATTCCGGCATCTCCGGCGGCGGCAATCGCCATACCGACGGCGGCGTCTTCGGAGTAATAGCCGAGACTCATGTTAATAACCGCAACATTAACACCGTATGATTTCAAACCGATTACATAATTTATTGCCGAAACAATATTTGCCGTCGAACCGGCGGAGCCGGAAATAACCTTAACCGGTAAAATCTGAACTCCCGGAGCCGCGCCGACTCCGCCCAAAGCATTATCCGCCGCCGCTCCGATAATTCCTGTAACATGCGTTCCGTGTCCGTCCGTATCGGAAACATTCGCATTTCCCAAAACAAAATTCCAGCCGTTAATATCGTCGATAAAACCATTGCCGTCATTATCGATTCCGTCTCCGGCGATTTCTGCGGTGTTGATCCAGATGTTGTCGCGTAAATCGGGATGAGTTAACGTTGTTCCGCTGTCGAGAACGGCAACAACAACACCTGATCCGTCGGAAACCTTCCAAGCCGTACCGACATTGATAGAATCAAGAGCCCATTGTTGGTCAACTTCAGGATCATCAACTTCCTGCGCAACTCCAGATGTTGTAATAGCATAATTCGGCTGACAGAAATCAAACCAACCGGAATCGGTTAGAAATTCGGATTGTTCGGAGTTTTCTACTTGCGTCAGAAGAAGACCGGGACTGCCCAAACCGCTTAAAACTGTAATTCCATAAGGAACAAGTTGTTCGGCAATGGAAGCAACAGATGTTACCGTTTGCAGAATTTCCTGATTGAGTTGAACGATCCATTGATTCGCAATTTGGTCGGCAACCGTATTGCCGGAATCCGTAAGCGGAGATTCCGAAATTTCAGACGTTGTTTGCGCCGCAATTTGTGTGAAATCGGAATTTTCACGTTCCAGTAATTCAAACCAGTCAACAGCAATTTCGGCAACAACTCCGGCAGCAATTCCAGCGGTAACTTCAGTATGATCTGGATGATCCGGCAGCGTAAGCGGTGAAACGGAAAGAAGTTCACGCATTTCCAGCGATTCCAGATTCAGTGAACGCCGTTTGAAAACCGATGGATTTTTCTTAGATTGCCGGTTTTTACTGAAAAAAAATACAGACATTGGAGAATATTACTATTTGTAAAATTGCGTAAAATACAACAAATAGTCTGTTTTATTGGTTTACGAAAACTACAAAGATTACGATGACATTGATGAAAAAATTTTGGTATTCCGAAAAGTGATGAGAAATATTATACTCCTTTCATCGAAAATGAAAATTGAAAAAATTGAATTTTAAAAAGAAAACGGGAAATCCGACTTCTTTTTATGACGATAGTAGAATTTGTAGAAAATGTTGTAAAATAATTTTTTTACTACGACCCTTTTTACCCTACTTACCTAATTACCTAATACTTTCAAAGATACAAGGAGTATTACCCATGTCTGGTGTTCAGGAAATCGACAAAGTTCTCCAATCTGTACGTCATGCGGCTTACCAATTTGGTCTTTTTTCTGAGGGGGCGATGGGGCAACAGATTTTATTACTGGGTGATTCATTTTACGGTTATCGTTTTACATCCAAAGAGTTTACGGCGGTTTGGTCGGCTTCGGATCAGACGTTGAAAATATTTGATCTTAACGGCAAATGTCTTGGTCATTCACTTTTATATGTCCGAGTTGATCAGTTAATTGACGGACAAGGTTCGATTCGCCTTTCCGATTCTTACGCAACACGAAAAGTTGCCTGATTTATTTTGGAGTTTTTTGGGCAGCAGTCTGGTCAATATCAGGTAGATGAGCTTACTATCAGATCGCTTACCTTTAGCAGTTATACCGTTTTCCTTTTAAAAACCTGTTTTATCTTTTCGTTTATACCGTTTTCACTTTAAAAACCAGTTTTATCTTTTTGTTTAACTCCGCAATTTAAGGTGTTTTTACAGTTCAAAAACCGGTTTTTAAAGTGAAAACAGTATAATCATGCCCAATGTTGTCCCATCATGTCCCATTCGTCCCTAATGTCCCTTCACTGAAAAAATGTTAGGGACAATGGGACAATAAGGACTGTTGGGACAAAAGATTAGGAAACATTTCGGCGAAACATTGCTTTTGAAAGTTGTATTCTGGTTGGCAACTTCTAAAAACTCATTTTTTGATTGACCGAAATCGACTAAAATTGATTTTAGTCGATTTCGGTCGATTTTAGTTGGTGAAGAAATAAGTTTTTAGAAGTTCCCGATTGTCAAAATTTTTGGGGGACTTGTCAAATTCCCCTTTGTTCGGGTATATTTTACTTACTTCCGAATATTTTCGGAAGAAAAAAGGAAAAACAAACTTCGGACACTATCAATCAATATCAACCGATCTTGTCCGACCGATTTGTTGGTCAACCATATTTTACAGTATTTACCATATTTTACTGCTATGAAACTGAAACAACTTTCGCTTTTTTTGGAAAACAAACCGGGTAATGTCCGCAAAGCGTGCCGAACGTTGGCTGACAGTGGAATCAATATTGAAACGATGGCTCTGGCGGATACGGAGCAATTCGGTATCCTGCGGATTCTTGTTCGGGACTGGGAGCGGGCGAAACAGGAATTTGAGAAAAACGGAGTTGTCGTTAAAGTTTCGGAGGTCGTTGCGTTGGCGGTGGATCATCGTCCCGGCGGCTTGGCGGACATTCTGGATGTGTTGGACGAAGCCGGTCTCAATATCGAATACATGTACGGTTTTTTCCAGAAAACCGGCAATGCTGTGATTGTATTCCGTTTCGACAACCCAGACGCCGCTATTCAAAAATTGCAGTCGCGCGGAATTCGGGTTATCGGAAACAAGGAACTCTTCGGAATCAATTAAAGGGAACTTCTAAAAACTTATTTCTTCACAGACTAAAATCGACTAAAATCGATTTTAGTCGATTTCGGTTGATCAAAAAATGAGTTTTTAGAAATTGCCTAAAGTTAATTTTTGACCTAAACAATGCTCATCCTCAAAAGGTGAAACAATCCGAAAAATTTAATTTGTTTTCCGGTTTTATGGTTTGTTTTTGCAACAAAATTTTGGGGCGTTGTTTTATTTTAATAATTATTGTTATTGTTTTTTTGCTGATGCTTAAAGTAGTTATATTAGCGGGCGGACGTGGGACGCGGTTGGCGGAGGAAACGGATATTAAGCCGAAACCAATGGTTACCATCGGCAAATTTCCGATTCTTTGGCATATCATGAAATATTTCTCTGAATTTTCGTGTGAAAATTTTTTTATTGCAACAGGTTATAAAGGCGAAGTAATCAAATCATACTTCACAGATTATCATAAAACTTGCGGCAGTATTATGGTTGATCTTGGAACCGGTAACATTATCAATTATTCCACTCCGCCGGAACAATGGAATGTCCATCTTATCGAAACAGGATTAACAACACAAACCGGCGGTCGAATCAAACGGCTGGAAAAATGGTTACGGGGAACCGAACCTTTTTTTGTAACTTACGGCGACGGATTGGCGAATGTTGACTTGAACGCGTTGCTCGCATTTCATCAATCACACGGCAGAATTGCAACGGTTACCGCAGTTCGTCCGCCAGCGCGTTACGGAGTGATTTCTTTTGATCACGACACGCCGGTTGTTCAATCTTTTACCGAAAAACCGCAAACTTCTGAAGGTTGGATCAACGGCGGTTTTTTTGTTTTCAATGAAAGAATTTTCGATTACATTAAAAACGATTCCGACGTTCTGGAAAGAAGCGGGTTGGAAAAAATTGCTGCCGACGGTGAATTGATGGCGTTCCGGCATGAAGGTTACTGGCAATGTATGGACACGTTACGCGATAAACTGGATTTGGAATATCGTTGGAATAACGGAAAAGCGCCCTGGAAAATTTGGAATGATCAAGATGACCTTTGACAATATTTATAACAATCGCCGTGTGTTTTTAACAGGTCATACCGGTTTCAAAGGAACTTGGTTGACGACATGGTTACTGAAGTTACGGGCAAAAATACGCGGTTACTCGCTGGATATTCCAAGCAATCCGAATCATTTTTCGTTTCTAAAAAACACAATTGACGATTGTCGCGGAGACGTTAGGAATTTTGAACGATTAAGTCAATGTTTGAATGAATTTGAACCGGAAATTGTGTTTCATTTCGCCGCGCAACCTATTGTACGAACTTCTTACAATGATCCGTTACGTACATTGGATACGAATATTATGGGGACAGCGAATCTGCTCGAAATATGCCGCAAGATTCCATCTGTTCGTGCCGTTGCGATTATTACAACAGATAAATGTTATGAAAATAAGGAATGGATTTGGGGTTATCGTGAAAATGATTCGTTGGGCGGACACGATCCTTACAGTGCGTCGAAAACGTGCGCGGAAATTATTACGGCAAGTTTTCGTAATTCATTTCCAAACGGAAACCTTTTGATTGCGTCATGCCGCGCCGGTAACGTTATTGGCGGCGGTGATTGGGCAAGTGATCGATTGATTCCCGATTTGGTACGTGCGGCAGCGGAAAATAACATAACAACAATCAGAATGCCCAACGCAACACGACCATGGCAACATGTTCTTGAACCGTTAAACGGATATTTGTTACTTGGTCAAAAATTGCTTGAAGGTAAAAAAGAGTTTGCTGAAGCGTGGAATTTCGGACCTGGAGTTGACGGCAATCTTGATGTCGGAAACATGGTCAATCTGGCGTCAAAATTTTGGAACAAAATCAAGTATAACATTGCTTCAAATAATAATGACAAACACGAATCAACAAAACTAACGCTTGACAGCAGCAAAGCTCAACTCAAACTCAACTGGAAACCAAAATGGACATTGGAAAAATCGGTTGAACGGACAATTACATGGTACCGCGAATTTTACGAACAAAAACAAATACAAACTCTCCGCCAAATCGAAGAATACACCGATCATTCATAATGAATCTAATAATAACACTGTCATCAAGGCATTTTTAATAATTCCACTTTCCTATCAATAATTAACAAAATTGTTATCCGCAGATTACGCAAATTTTCAGAGATATCAGAGATATTTGAGAAAACAATCTGCGTAAATCAGCTTAATTTGCGGATGACGGATAATAAACATGATATTTTTAGAAGTTCCTGATTAGAAATTTCCGATAAACAGGTAATTTTCGAAAAAATTGGAAATTTCGTTAAATTTTACCTAATCCATGCAACCACTATTTGTCGATAGTCCAATTGAAAGAAAACCTTATTCTTTGCAAGGATAACCGGATCATTTAAAATACCGCAACCTGTTTTGCAAAAAGAGGTTGCGTCCAACACAAAACATTAGACATAAATTACACCTTATCGGCAATTCAATAGAAAGTAGAATTGTCCGTTCGATTGCGGAGAAAGTAAGATGAAAACATCATTGGGTTGTTTAGTTTACAAAATTGGAATATTATTGACGGCGTTGTTCCTCTGTTTCACGATGGAAACCCAAACGGTTGCCCAGCAGGAAATCGTTTGGGAAACCGGTTTTGAACGGGCAACCGCTTTGGCTAAATCATTGAATCGCCCGTTATTTATCCATTTTTACGGCGATAACTGTCCGCCATGTCATTTGATGGAAAACAATGTGTTTAAGGATGGACAAGTGATCAACCAAATGAACAGGTCTTTTGTTCCCTTAAAAGTCAAAGTTTCAGAACAAGCGCCATTGGCGAAAAAATATGCCGTTCAGGTCATTCCAACCGATCTGATATTGACACCGGAAGGACGTATTATTCATCGTCGTCAAGGCGGAATTGTGGTGGAACGTTTTTTGGAATATCTCCATTTTCTTTTGAGTAATGTTACACCGGGAGTTGCTCAACAAGGTTCGACGCAAAATTCAACGCCTGTTCCGGTTCCAACCCCAATTCGTTCCGTACTGGAACCAACAAACGCCGCACTTGTTTCGCCGGCACAATTTCAGCCAACATCTCTGCAAACGGCAACATCGCCGCATCAACCTGTTGCCGGAACACCGACTAATACTAATATTACTTCGGTTCAAAACGCGGAACAGCCTAAAACAGCGGCACAACCATTACGTGATCCGTTTACCAAACAACCGGTGGCGTCTTCTGAGCCGATTCAGGTAAATCCAACGAATCAGGCAAACCAACAAATTACAGCGGAACAAGCCAATCCGGTTCGTATTACTATGGATAACCGAACAACACAGGAAGAAAGACCCGTTTTGCCGAAAACGGTTGATGCGACGATTTTTACTCCTCAAGTTCAAGTACACAAAGAACCGGTCACCGTTCCTTCGACAACGTTGCCTCCTTCGGTTTCGCCTGCAGGACTGCAAAATAATTCCGACGAAACATCAGCGGCAACGAAAACCGCCATGGTAGAAGTTCCTCTTGGACTGGAAGGATATTGTCCGGTACTTTTAAGTACGGAAGAACGTTGGATTCCGGGAAATCCTGCTTACTACACCATGTATCGCGGACATATTTTCCGTTTTTCCAGCGAAGAGGCGATGACTGAATTTACCAAAACGCCGGCTCTTTACGCACCGGTGGCAATGGGTGAAGATATTGTGCAGATGGTTGACCGAAACAAAAAAGTTTATGGAAACCGCAAATTTGGAGCATGGTTTCAAGGTCGGGTTTTTCTGTTTAGTAGTCAGGAGTCGCTGGATTCCTTCGCCGCAAGACCAGAATATTACGCCGAAATCGCCCTAAAATATGAAACTGCCCTCAAAGGTTCGGGAAGATTTTTCTAAATTCCATGAGAAGTCCGCAGATGACGTTGATGTTCGCCGATTATTTTGAAGGATTTTATAATGATCTAAAGGCAACTTC
>JAIRLW010000077.1 GCA_031259095.1 Planctomycetaceae bacterium
TTTCGCCGAAACGTCGTGCCGGTTGAGTGTTTATTGATTTCTGTTGTTAGGCGGATTAGTTTGTTCAAGGAGTCGCTCGTTCATTTCTTCAAGTTGTTTGGTTAAACCGAAGTGTTGGAGCAACGCGGTAATCGCACTGCGGCGGTCAGTTTCCCGTGACGGATTTCGCGCCAGTTCTAAAGCCAGTTCCTTCGCCTCATTTTGACGGTCAATCGCAAGATAAAGATTCGACAACATAATAAGCGAATCCGTTTTGTCTTTTAGTCCCTTAAACCGAACTTCAAGTTGTTCCGCAACAGAATTGACCTCGCCGTATTCCCGCAAAATTTTTAACGCCGTTTCATAAATATAAAAATCTAACGCAAAATGTTGTGAATCACTGAAAAATCCGGGATTGCGGATAATTCGTAATGAAATTTTAACGGCGTTATCTTTTTGTTTTTCTCCCGCAACCTGCATTCGGTGCAGCAATTCGTTTTGAATTCTTCGGTCTGAAACAGAAACAACCAACCGATCCAGAAGCGTTTGCGCATCATCCTCACGACCCCATTGTTCAAGAATCGGTAACAAATTAAACGACTCTTGATCCGAAAGACGATATCCAAGTAATCGGTCTAACGCTATTTCCGTACGTTCACGATAATTTTTATTTTCGTAATTTTCCTTTTTAAATTGTAATCCGATATTAGCAGCGATAAACTCCCGCGTTTGCGTATCCAACGGCGATTTCAATTCCATCTCGTCCAGAATCGAAACCGCTTCATCCCAATGTTTCGTTTTGGCTTTGAGTAACGCAAGAGCAAGCAATTCCGAGGCGTCCGCAGAATTGCCGCATTCTTTTTGTTGTTTTCGTACCGATTCCAGTTGCCGCTCTAGCCGCGTAAATTCATTTTCCGTTTCATTCGGCAACTCAAGAATATCCGCAAAAACATTGCGCAACGATTCCTCCTTTTCAATCTGACGATGGAAAGAGTTGTTAAATTTGTTTTTGAAACGTGATTGCAAAAACGGCTGCATTTTCGGATCATTTTTAATATCCATATCAATTTCAGATTTTTTGATCCAAGTTTCCATCATTTTTCTGATCAGAGCAATTCGGAAAAAAAGTTCTTGAAACGACGAAAGCGGAGCATAATAATTTTTATTTTGCAGTACGGATTGTAACAAAGTACGATCCACAACACGTTGTCCAATCAATTCCGGCTGATAATTAACAAGCGGTTTCGGCAAAGGCGGAATCACCGTATTGTTCAGGTTCTTCGCAGACGTTGTTTTTTCCTGTACAGAAAAAGACGGCAAAAGATGATGACGCAACGTTATTGCCGATTCGGTAAGAAGATTGAGTTCGCGTTCCAACTCTGTTATTTGACGAATATGTTCCGACCGCAAAATACGACGGCTCGTTTCCGTTTCCAAACCTAGCGTCCGTCGGATTAAATGCGCTTTGGGCGTCTGATTACTGAAACTGATTAAATTTTGTAACGCTTCCGACGGCATTCCCAACAGTTCACGTTCCTGGTGATTAAAAAAATCCCAACGACCAAGCCGAACCGGTTCCAAAAGAGAACGTAACGATTTCATCGCCGCGTTATAAAGTTGTTGACGCTGATCAATATTAGGCGAATTATTATTATTATTATTATTATTATTTTGTTCATTTTGCGTATTAAATTCGCAAGCGTTGAGAATCCAATGTTGAATACGTTTCAATTGTTGTTCAAGCGAATCGTAACCGGAAAGAGCAAAAAAAAGAATCGTATCATCATCAAACAACAAACCAAGTTCATCCGCAAATTCAGCAAGGAAAACAGGATTTCGTTGCGCGGCATGTTCTAATGTTGTTTCCAGTCGAACAATGTCCGTTGTACGCCCTGCCGTTTTGAGAAGCCACACCAGCATCGGACGTCGCAACGCCATTTTTTGTTCAAAAATCTTGATCTGTTCAGGTTCCTCGCTCATCGCAAACGTTTCCCAAATTACAAGAAGCCGGTCGATTTTTTGTACTTTTGTAAAAGAATTATTTTTTGCAACGGTTTGCATTTTTTCCGACGCTTGTTTCACTAAATAAACGGCAAACCGAATCAATTGCGCACGAACATCAGGCAATCGCGGCAACAAACCGCGACGTTGACAATTTTCGTCCAAAATTTCACCGAGTTTCTTTTCGAGTCGTTGTTCATCGTCAATAACATCAGCAAACCGGTTGGCAATCTGTTCATCCAGAATCTCCGCAAGAAGAATTTGAAACGCCGCAAGTTGCCAATCCGTTTCGCCGTCCAGTCCAAGATTTCGTACAATTTTCCAGATTGTCCGGTTACAGCTGTTTTGATCAATTTGTAACGACAACTTTCCATTCGCTAAAGAATTTTGTCCGTGATCGAGTTGACAAAGATCAAGCAGAAAAATTTCAAAACGAATCCGTTCCAGCCGAATATCGCGTTCTGCATTGTCGGAAGACAACAAAGTACGAATTTCCTCAATCGTTTTTCTACAATGAATCAATTCGTTGGCGTTTGAATTGTTTCCGTTGTTCAAATCCCGATCAATCGCTTCTTTAATTAACCAGCCAAGAACAAGAAATCGGGCGTTACGAAATGAATCGACCCGAAGAAAAGGTTTCGGCGGCAATATTTTTGTATCTTGTTTCAAAAAACGTTCATTGTAATGCAAACGGTTTCGGAATAATGTTGACAAAAAGTTCTGCTGCAAACGAATAGACGCTAAAAAATCCGCAGGCGCAACATTCGCCAATTCAAACGAAGGTCGATTTTCTGGATCAAAATTTCCCGGCAATAACCATGCCGACAACATCGAATGGGTTGACGCGGATGTTTCCGGTGTAGTGTTGGAAACGGAAGAAGTTGGAAAGGACAGGGAACGAAATTCCCGAACAGAATCCGTAACAGATTGAACGCCGAGATAAGAATCAACCGCAATACGCCGAAACGGAATTTCCCAGTTCTCCGCTTCATGAATTTCCAGAAACGTTAAAACCTGCTTAACCGCGTCGTATTGATCACGACCAATCATTAGGTCAATATCATCAAGTTGATCGTGCCAATCCGCCTTCTGAAGAATTCGGCTAAGAAACAATTTGTTTGCCTTTTCCGTATCGCCAACTCGATTATAAAATTCAAACAACTTATTTGTTTCAATATCATCTTTGGTTTGTTCGCAAAGTTTTTCCTGAAACCGTACAGCCGCGTTCAAATCGTTTTGTTTTTCTGAAACGTAAACAAGTTCTTTTAACAAAAACGAATAAATCGTTACATTGGTCGGATCAAGCGTTGTATCAAGAATAGTTTCCAACGTTTGACGGGCTGCGCCGAAATCGTTCATTGTCGCCTGCACTCTGGCAAGCGCAAGCGCGGTTTCGCGTTTTTTATCATCCAATCGCATTCGATGTTGAATCCGTTCGATCAGATTATCGAGTTGTCCCGACCGTTGATAATAATTGGTTAACGTTTCAATAACAGATAATTGACCGTGTAAATGATCGGTTCGTTCAAAAATTCGCCAAGTCATTTCAATCGCTTCATTGTCTTGACCGGCACGAGCCAGCGTTTGCGCCAAAAGAGTGAGCGTTGGAATGTCGCCCGGCTCTATTCGTAACGCCTGACGTAACAGGTCGATTCCTTCATCACGATTACCGATACTCAAAAGAATATCCGCATAAAACCGGAGATACGCTGGATTACCGGACGCGAAACTAATTAATGTACGACCCGTTTCAAGGGCGTGATCAATCTGTCCCAGTTTGACCTGAAGCGACGTTAAATGTTTCAAATGATCGGCTCGCCAAACAGTATCACGTTCCGCAAGAATTTTGTACAATTCGACGGCTTTTTCTCCGTCGCCGTTTTGCTCAAACAATTCAGCGGCAAAACGGAGAAGACGATAACTAGGCGGTTGTATTATTGTCAACGCTTTTTCAACGGCAACTGTCGCCGCGTAACTTTTAATTTCCGCCTGACGATAAACCGCCAATCGCCAAAACGCCCGAATCAGCGAATTCGGATCGTTATCGTTGCGTTTTTCCATCGCTTCGATTTGTCGTTCCAGAATTTCGGTTGCTTCGGCAAGTTTTTGCGCCGATTTCAAAAACCGGACTTCTTGTTGCAAAAACGATTCGAATTGCTCTTCTGTTTCGATAAGTTGTTCCGTCTGCGTCAACCGTAACGCCGCCGCGGTCATATCCTCCGGTTGACCTCTTCTAATTAACGCTTCAATAAAACGCCATTGCGCTTGTAAATCACAAGGAAAAATTTCCGCTAAATATTGAAATGTTTTAAATGATTCTGTAACGTAACCAAGAGACAACAGAAGATTTCCTAATTGCGTCAAATGTTCAAGAGCAGGGTTGTCGTCGTCCGCCAACGGTTGAAGCGTTTCGAGAACCTTCTTTTTTTGACGGCGACCATGATAGAATATCGCCAAATATTCACGGTACGAAAAATCATTCGGACGAAGTTCGACCGCACGACGATAATATCGTTCCGCTTCGTCATAAATTTTGCTGCGGAATAAAAGATCGGCAACTGTTACAGCAGCGGCCGGATTCGTCGGATCGGTATCGGCAATTTTCGTCCAAATTTTTACCGCTTCCGTTTTACGGATTGATTCGTCAATTTCAGTATTTTGGAAAACAAGTTCTCCCCAACGGGAAAGATAATCCGTGTTGTTCGGCTCTAGTCGATCAACCGCTTCATATTGTTCGATAGCGGCGGCAATATTTTTTTGTTCCAATAAAAAATCAATGAACGTTAAACGAAGCGGAATATTCGACGGCGTTTTTTCGATTGTTACGGTTAATAATTTTCGTGCTTCGTCTGTTTGATTGAGTTGACGAAGAGTCAAGGCTAAACGCCGAACCGATTCAAAATCAGCCGGATATTGTTCAATCCGTTGACGATAAAATTCCGCCAAACCGGTTTCGTTTTCTTTCCGCACGAAAATACGGTCAATCCGGTTTCGCACCGATTCGGCAAGCCAACTTTCAGGAGCAAGACGATCAAGCAATGTTTCCAAATCGGCAAGAGCGGCTTGTTCTTTGCCCTGCCGTTGCTTAATCTCGACAATCGCCAACAGATACCGAACACGGGAAAATTCATCCGAAGTTTGAGCCGCCAATTTTTCATAACGATTCAACGCTTCGCCGAACCGGTTTTCCGATTCCAAAAATTCCGCGATCTGCACGAGCATTTCGGGATCGTCGGGAAATAGTTCTTCCAACTGATTCCAAACCGTTTCCGATTTTTTGGAATCGCCGAACCGTTCATAAGTTCGCCCCAATGTTTGTAACACGTTTCGAATATCTGCGCGCGACGGCTTACGTTGTACGGAAATTTCCAACGCGATAATGGCATCTCGAAACCGTCCCTGAACAATTCGAACTTCGCCAAGATAAAACGGCGCAACAGCATTTTCGGTATCAAGTTGGGTTGCCGTTTGAAATGCGTGAGCCGCCAATTCCATTTCTCCGCGCCGTTCCGCCGCCAAACCGTACAATATCCACGACGGACTGTGTTTCGGATTTTGTTCCGTGAGATTTCGGCAGCGTTCTAAAAATTGTTCGGCGTGTCCGGTATCAATGTAATAAGTATAAACACGGTCAAATGTTGTTCCGCGTCGCGGCGATTGAACCAGAATTTCCCAAAACCGTTCCACCACCAACCGCGTCTGATCCGACGGTTCCGCCGCAACAGAAATCACCATCAACAAAACGGAACAAAAAATACAAAGAAAAAATCGGAATCGTTGATAGTGGATAACGGAGAACGGACAGTGATACCCTAGCCCTTTTGAAAATCGTTTTTTGAACTGTAAAAACACCTTAAATTGCGGAGTTAAACGAAAATATAAAACAGGTTTTTAAAAGGAAAACGGTATAATAAGCGGCATTGTCCACAAACAGATGAATCGTTTTTTGACGATAAAATTTTAATATCTTTTGTAACAATCATAAGACCGATTGATGTTCACGCGTTGACGACCGCTGTTCGCTTGCAACGGAGACTCCCGACCCTTACGTATCCAACCGTAAGCGGGAATACTCGGATGAGTCGGATGAGTTGCATCGCCAAAGAGAAAAACCGCGTCTTTTCCAGACCGGAAACGCAACCAGCGATAATAGTTGATAAACGTTTTAGGCAGGAGTTTCAGTCTTGATATCTCGGCGGATGATAAGCGATAGGCATTCATAAGTTGACCTCATGCTCATCAGTATAAAATTCAGTATAAAATATCCGTCAAATCTTGTCAATATCTA
>JAIRLW010000184.1 GCA_031259095.1 Planctomycetaceae bacterium
CGTGAACGATTACCTTTCGGCTGATATATTACAGATTAAGTAAAAACAAGTCGAACACTTTAAATTAATGCGGTGAAATCCATTTTTATTGTCAGAAAGAGTAAATTTTAAACTTATGACAGTTGTAATGTATCAGTAGAATTTTTGTTTGTTGCGGTTGTATAAAAACAGCAACACTGAACGGCAGCGCGGAATTGATCGCTTTTGTTTTAGGAATTATTATGAGCGGTTGTAAGTTCCAGCGGCATATTACGAGCAGAAATCGAATGCAATTTTCAAAACTTCAATCAACTCCATTTTTATGAAAGGACAAACCATGTCAAATAAAAATGACAAAAAGAAAACTAAAGCTAAACGTCTTGGTATCAAGTCTGTTCTCATTCACGGGGATAATCGGCTTGCAATGACAACATTTGGAAAAGGCAATGATGCTGAAATTGCCTTGACAACCGACACGAAAGGCAACGAAGTTAAAGACAAGTTGCCAATTCAAGTCGGCGGCGGACAAGTTTATACAATCGCGCCGGATATTGACGTTAAAGGCAGAGATTATCAAGGTAATAAACTTGATGCACTACTAAATAATCCCGCCGAACACACCGGTGAAGATTATTTGAAACTCAAATCTCAACTCGAAATAGAATTCTTCGGAAAAAGTTTTTCAAATAACAATAACAATAACAATAACAATAGCGACGATAATAGTAATAATAATGACGACAGCAATAACGATAATATCCGAATCCAAATCATTCATAATATCCTTGATATTCAAAAGATATTAGGATTGTATGTTAATGATATTATTTATTGCGTGAATAATTTACAAGATTCGCCGGAAGATATTGTCGGTTTGGCAATGAACGATGACAAAGAAGTCGACAAGCGATTAAAACGGATTATTCCATACATGGGCTTTTTTGGTGAAGTGTTTCAAGTTCCGCCGAAAATCGCAACAAATTTGCGTGAAAAAGTCGGCAAACTTAAAGAGTTGGAAACTCAACTCAACTCGCCTTCAACCCCACGATTCAAACAGGCAAATTTGCGGTTGGATATTGATACTTTGAAAAAAGACATTTCAAAGAATGACGTCAAAAAATATGAGAAATACTCTAATGACACTGATGTTATTGATAAACACAATAAATCTGTCCTCCGGTTGCTCGGTGCGTGCCGTCAATGTACTGCTCATTTCAAGGGTGAAAATTCCATTTTCTTTCTGGAAAATCAGAAACTAAAAACAGCATTGCAAAAGAAGTATGGTAAAGCCGATTGGGATATTATCGAACAATCCTACACCAAACGTACAGAATCTATCAACAAGACGTTTCTTGATCATTCCAAAGTGAATTTACGAATTCTTTTCGGTATTTTTGATGATGTTGAAGAGAACGAAATCATTGAAGAATATTTTCGTTTTGCGATTCTCAAAGAGGGAAAAAATCTTGGATTGAATATGACATTCTTGCGGGAAACGATGCTTGGCGAATACTTAAAGCCAATTAAAGAAGAGCAAAAGTATGATTCTTGTCGCAGCAAAATTTACCGTATTATCGACTACATTTTGTATCGTCAACTTCACGATACAGACGAATTGAACAATATGGTTGCACAATTGCGGTTAACACAAGACACTGATGCGAAAGAAATATTGTACAAGTCTTTCGCTAAAACGGTGTGGGAACAAACGCAACAGTATATTTTACCGTTCTGTGAAAGGTTTTCAGGCGATTCGTATCCTGCATTTGATTCAACACCGTTAAATACACAACTTGATAAGAGTTTGCAAAGACTTACGGTATCGGATATTCCTTTCGTTCAGATTCTTGCCTTCCTTTGTAATTTTCTGGACGGTAAAGAAATCAATGAGTTACTTTCTGCTTATATTCACAAATTCGAAAATATTCAGTCGTTTATTGATACGTTGCAAGAATTAGGTGAAACCGTTAACTTCACGCCGTCTTATGAACTATTCAACGGTAATGGTGTTGCCGGAAAAATTGCGCAACAACTTCGTTTCATTATCAGCATTGGCAAGATGAAAGGTGATTTAAGCGATGCGAAACGTCCGCTATTCAAAGCGGCAATCCGAATGTTGGGTATTGAAAAACTTCATATCGAGCAGGATGAAGAAAAGTTTAATCAATGGCTTGAAGAAAATATACTTACAGGCGATCCAACCAAGAAAAAAGATTGTAATCCGTTTCGTAATTTTATTGCAAAACAGGTTATTGAATCCCGCCGATTCATTTATCTCGTCAGGTACACGAAACCGCAAACAGTACGAACATTGATGCAAAATCGGCATATTGTCCGTTATGTTTTAACACGCTTACCGGAAACGCAAATTGATAAATATTATCAACGGATTGAAAATGGCAACGAAAAAGAATTGTTAAAAAAAATTGACGTCTTAACCAATAAACTATCAGTCCTTTCATTTCAATCGCTTGTTGACAACAGAGGCAAAATTAAAGACGCTTCAAGCAGACCTGGTAAACAAAACGTAGAAATCGAAAAACTCAAAGGACTTGTCGGTTTGTATTTGACAGTTGCTTTTGTTGCTGTTAAGCATCTTGTCAAAACCAACGCTCGTTATTACATTGCATTTGCTGCGTTTGACCGAGACTTTCACCTGTTTACAGAAAAATTGAAGAATGATCCAGATTTCAAACGAACAATTGGAAAATACGAAAATCGTTTTGCGATCACGGAATATTTTCTCAACAACGACGACCGGAAGAAATACACTCCTGATCCGAAATTATCTGATGCGGAGAACCAAAAAGCGTTGTTTGAGTTTCTTGATTCGCGGGAGAATAGACGCCATTTTACGAAAAAATGGAACGAGACTTTGCGCAACAATATTTCAGAAGCGAAAAAAATACAAGAAACGGGCGGTTTACTTGTCGAGGTTCGTAATCATGCGGAGCATTTGAATGTGTTGATGAGCCTTGAAAAATATGTCGGCGATTTCCGAAAGAATAA
>JAIRLW010000254.1 GCA_031259095.1 Planctomycetaceae bacterium
CGGGATTCATTGCTACTGAGGTTTTTTGGTAAATCGTTTTGTTAGGAAAAAATAAGGTTGAAAATAAGGTTTGCGAAAACTGTTAGAAGACGTTTTGGAAAATTCCACTGATATATTACTTATTTTTTATATTAGCCCTGAAAGGGCAAATACTTTTTTAACCTCAAACAATAATTTCACGGATATATTACCGTTTTTAAAGAATCATGAAAAACACGTTGATGCTGCCGAAGGTTCCAGCGTATGCGCCAGGACTTTCGGCGTATGCGCCGAAGGCTTCGCCGTCTGTTCCAAACTCTCCGTAAAACACTGCATCATTTTCGTTTTATCTGCCGGTCATTCCATAGGATATTCGTAATATATCAGCGGAATCTTTGTATTTACCTCTTTTCCCCTTTTCCCCATTTTCGGTGTCCTTTTGCGTATTCTGCGTTAAAATTTCAGTGTTCCATTTAAACGCAGAATACGCAGAATATCGCAAAACACGCAGAATATTACGGAAAAACAAATCAATGGTTATTAACGTTTAAGGTGAAAAAAATCCGCTGATATATTACAAAATTTCATTGAATAATTATTAAAATTTGAGCAATTTTAATTCGTTGTCGGTTCTGTTTTTTTCTTTATTTCGCGGGGAGTTGATAATTAGTTTAAGGTCGGCGCAAGTATTAACCGATTGCCGCTTCGTTCCGTCCATTTCGACTGGTTCCGACGAACCGGCAGCGTGAATCCGAAAATCATGTTGATTCATTCCCTTTGAAACAAAATAACGCCAAATATTAACCGCTCGGCTGTAAGATAAATCCATCGCATCACGAAAAGTTCCTTGTTCGTTGTGTTCGGCGTGACCGGTAATCTGAATATTGAACGGTGAATCGGCGAATTCTTCTATTAAGATGTTTAATTGCCGTTTGGCTTCATCGTTCAACTCGTCGCTGTTTGACTCAAAACGAATCACACCGCCTTTCACAGATTTTTCATCGGACAATGTTGTTTGAAATCGTGCCTTGTTTCCTTGCGAAACGGTTATTGCTGACGTTGCGATTGACTGTTGTCCTGATTGTTTCAGTTGTTCCTGCTGTCCCTGCTGTCCCTGTTGTCCCTGCTGTCCCTGTTGTCCCTGTTGTCCCTGTTTGGCGAACCCGCCGCGAAACGATTCCACTGCCGCCTGCATTTTGGGAACTTGCAGCGTACTCATCGCGTAAAGCATCACGAAGAAACACAATAGCAATGTCATCAAATCTCCGTAAGTTAAAAACCAATCGGGAATCCCTGATTCGTGAAATTCCGGTTCTGAGGTTCGGTTGGGTTCTTCCATTGGCAGGCTTATGGGACACTAGGAACAATAGGGGACGTTAGAGACACTAGGGACTAAGGGGACAGATTGGGGCAGGCAATGTTTCGTAATTAGGATAAGCGGTCTTGAACTTGCCTTCAATTAAGCGGCGTTTTTTTCATCGATTTTTGAGTTTATTTCAGTTTCGGCAAAATCATTTTTGGCGGAATAATCTTCTTTGGGTCGTTCATCGGGAACGAGATAGGTTTGTAATTTCATTCGGATAACACGCGGATGTTCACCGGCTTGAATCGCAAGAATTCCGGTAAGAATCATTTCACGCCATTGAATTTCGGAATCGTTTAGTATGGCGAGTTTTTCGGCAATCGGCAACAGCAATAGATACGAAACAACCGCACCGTAAAGAGTGGTCAGGATGGCAACTGCCATTCCGGTTCCGATTGTTTCGGGGTTGAGATGGGCGAACATCAGCACCAAACCAACCAAAGTCCCAATCATTCCGAATGCCGGTGTGAATTTTCCGTAATTGGCAATCAAGGAACGTCCAAGTTTATGCCGAATATTCATCGCGTTTATTTCGGCGTTGAGTATTTTTTCAACGCTTTCGGACGGCAAACCATCAACAATCATTTGAACGCCTTCCGACAAAAACGAATCGTTGAACTCTTCCAAATGGTATTCGAGAGCAAGTAAACCGTTTCGCCGTGCGGTTTCGGCAAGAGCAACAATTTGATTGATCATATTTTGCGGATGAAGTTCTTCGTGGATAAAACTTTTCCGAAGATAAACCGGCAACTTGAAAACAGTTTTAAGCGGAAACGCAATCATCACCGATGCAATTGCCCCGCCGAAAACAATTAACATTGCCGGAATATTCCAAAACAGGAATAAATTGTCCCAACCGCCTAAAATAATGGCAAAAACAATCAATCCCACGCCCAAAATACAACCAAAAAATGTTCCCCGATCCACGATAAGTTAGTAGTTAATAGTTAATAGTTAATAGTTAGTAGTTAGTAGTTAGTAGTTAGTAGTGAATAGTGGTCTCTATTATCAACTATCCGCTAAAATGTAAATATTGTGGTTTTGGGATGAGGTTTTTTGCCTGATGATAGGCGACTGTCCGTCTTACAACTTCTTCGAGTGATTCCCGAACCATGAGCGTATCGCCGTTGATCAAGGTGATCAACGTATCGGGGCAACGTTCCACATACCGAATCAATTCGGCATTGAGAACAAATTCATCCTTATTTAATCGCGTCAACAAAATCATGTTTAGTGGAAAGTTGAAGTGGAAAGTGGAGAGTAGAGATGCAAGCGGAAAACAGTTGCTGATTCTAATGTCCGCTTGCGTTACTCTCCACTATCAACTTTCCGCTATCAACTATTTATTAGGTTATTCTTAGTAATGCGTCGATCATTTCGTTTGAAGTGGTCATAATTTTGGCGTTAGCGCGATACATCGCGGAGGCGAGAATCATATTGACAATTTCTCCTCCAATATCGGTATTGGAGAGTTCCAGCGCATTACTTTTAATTGTTCCGATTCCTCCGGTTCCGGCAACTCCAATCATAGGATCGCCGGAATTGGTACTCGCCTGATACAAACTTTCACCCGATTTGAACAATCCTTCCTGATTACGAAAGGTTGCCAACGGAATTTGTCCGAGTGTTCTTCGCGTATCTCCGCCGATACTGTCAAAAATTCCCCAAATGGTTCCGTCCTTGTCAACCGTAAAATCATACAAGGTTCCGGCTCCTGCGCCGTCGTTTGTTGTTTGCCGTAGTTCGGGGGTTTCGGTTGCGAGCGCCATGAGCGCGTCGATGTTCATGTCAAACTCAAAATCCAACGGACTGGTTGCGGCAGTTTGGGTACGTTGCACGGAAATTCGGGCGTTTGAAGCGTCGATTAAACGTCCGTTCTGGTCAAACCGAATTGTTCCGGTTCCGCCGGCAATCGCCGAACCGTCCGCAGGTTGATTCGATGACGAATCGGCATACCAACGGTAAATCGTTTCCGTATTGCTTTTCGATTCCAGGACCATTGTTAAACGGACGTCAATTGGAGTTCCGAGCGAGTCGAACACTTGCAAGTCGCTGGAAACACTGCTTCCAACCGCATCCTGTTTATTATCCGGGTTTTGCCCCCACCCAAGATCAATCTGACGAACAACGCCGTCGGCCGTCTGAAGAACCATATCGTTTGCGTCCAACTCCAACGCATTTTCCGTACCGCTGTTGCCAAGAAAATAAAACGATCCGTCAATAGTTGTTGCGCCTTGTGAACCGTTGTTGATGTTTTTCCCGATCATCCCCTGATCCGGCGGAATATTGTCGGCGGCGTTGCGAATACCAAAAGATTCCTCCAAAAATCTCAAATAATTGCCTACTGTTGTTTCTGCGGTAATCTCCAATGTCTCCCAACGTAATTCCTCGCCGCCTTTATTCGGTTTAAGCGTCAATGTTCCTTCGTCGAACATCCGAATAAATTGACCATTTTCATATTTACCAACATCAATCAAACGAGTGGTGTTGTTAATAAGAACATTTCCGCGTCCGGCTTCGCTGATTTCAAGATTATTGAGTAATTGAGCATCGGAAACCCGGTCAATCACGGTTGCGTCGGAATCCATGTTATTGAGTTCGCCGACTAAACGTCTTTCAGCGGGGTCAACGCTGGAAGTCCGATAAATCCGTCTGCCCGTCCAACCATCAGGATTGCTTGCCGCGTCAACCGTCGGAATCTGCGACAACAATATCTGTCCGCCCAAATTAAGTTGGATTTCCTCACTCACCTGAACCGGTCGGCTTTCATTTCCCGCATCGTCTGTGTAAGTAAGATAATACGTATAACTTTCTTTTGCGCTGAGTCTTCCTTGTTCGAGTTGGTGATAATTGGGTTGGGCGGAATCCGTAATCGATGCTGTTGAACGTGTATCGGTGAAACTATTAGTGTTGGGAGCAAGTTCGGCAACTTGATAAAACGTGTGAGATTCCGAAGCGTTGCCGGAATACACCGCACGGTAAACCCGAAGAGATGAATAACCTTCGGGAACCGCAGGCAAACCGGTCAACGAAACAACATTTTGACCGGATTGCAACATCACCGGATTTGTCGGAGCGGAATAATCCGATTCGATTCCATTCGCGTCAACAAAAGTGAACGTGTAATAATAGGTTCCCGATTCGACCGATCCTCCGCCGACTGTTCCTCCTGTACTTCCGACCGTTCCAATATTCGGAACCGGCAAGGTTGTTGCCGTCAACATTTGACCGCTTGCCGGTAACGATTTGGCAAGATCGGTCATGGGAGCGGTTTGCAGAACCGTTCCCTGTGTTCCGGCGCCGCCAACCGCGTCAACAATTCCTTCGATAGTAATCTGTTGTGTTGCTTCGGCGATGTGCATTTCGCCAATGGGAATCCGTAAATTCGTCAACGAATCTGTCTGGATTCGGAATTTGTCGTCAATCCCGTAGCCCATAACATACATTCCGGTATTGGTAACAAGATCGAGATTACCGTTGACTTTTAACGCTCCGTTTCGGGTGTAATATTGTTGTGTATCGTTTGGGGCTTGGACAATTAAAAAACCGTTGCCGTTGATAGCGACGTCGGAGTTGGTCATTCCTTCTTTGAATGTTCCTTGCGAAAAATCAGTTGAGACTCCGGCAAACTCAACACCCATCCCAATTTGAGTCGGATTTATTCCTGCGGAATATCCTTGACCCGGTGCGGCGCCGTAATGATAGTTGTAGGCAAGAAATGACGCAAAATCGGCGCGTTCTGCTTTGTACCCGATAGTATTGGCGTTAGCGAGATTATCGCCGGAAACATTGATTGTTTTCTCGGACGCTCGCATTCCCATGCCGGCAATATGAATCGCGGATGCTAAATTAAGTCCCATAATAACCAATCCCAACAAAAAGCAACTCGACCAAACTCGACCAAACTCGACTGAAATCGATTTTAGTCGAGTTTGGTCGATTAAAAAACCTTCCAATCACCATATATCGGTCTTGATCAAGAATAAAAAACTGATTTTTTGGAATGACTCTAAAAAAATACCCAAACACCTCATTTTATCCTTCTTGCAAAAACAATGAAGATAAAGAGTAGGGAATCTCTAATTATTCATTTTTAATCACAGAGCGAGAAAATTTCTTTGACAAAATTAACAAAATTTTCAGGATTTACAGATAATTTTTT
>JAIRLW010000262.1 GCA_031259095.1 Planctomycetaceae bacterium
AGAATGTGCCGAAATGGAATGCGATGGAGCATAAAAGGAGGTCAAACCGTACTAACATTAAGGACTATTATAAAATCGAACCGATGGGATTTGTTCTGGAAAAACGTAAAAAAAACAAAACCACCCAGATTACCGCAACATACGTAGAATCAAAATTACACCCTTTTTTTATAACAATCAGTCTTAATCTATTTCAAGTTTTGCTGGTACTGACACAAAATCCCCCAAAAATTTCATTACAATAAATAAAATGTTTTCTCCGAGCAAACATTCATGAATACAACAAAATAAATTTTTGCTTGTTTTTTCAATTCAATACTAAACCAAATTTTTTGTTCACTATTTTATCTGATTTTAATTAGAATCTTACCTAAATTACCTAATCATACGTAGAATCAAAATTACACCCTTATTTTTTGCTTTTGATCATCTGGAAGTTTCAAAAAAACCTCAAATTGTTGTGATTCATTATTGTTTTGCGCTACAACCAAACCATAACCAATAATAATTATCGTAACAAAATAATAATTTTTAGAGACGCACTGCAATTTTTTGATTAATTTTGATTAATAGCGTCGGCGATAGCCGGCTTGCCCCTGAGTTCGGACGGAAATTGGTATTGCTTACCGTTTTGCGTTCCGATTTCCTGCCGCACACAGGGTCAAGCCGGCTACCGCCGCGCGACCGTAGGTGAAAACCGTAGGTGAAAGCCTTTTGGCAAAAGGTCGCCTACCAAAAACTGAACAATTTTCCACGATTCTCTCTGGTATTTTTCGGTAACCTGTGGTACATTGGTAAATAATCTGTAAGCAATTTCTAAAAACTGTTTTTCGATAGAATAGATAATAGAATAGATAATTGATTAAGGTCGAGTGAAATCAGTGAAATCAGTGAAATCGAATAAAAGAGTTTTGTGCCGAAGTTTTTAGAAGTTGCTTTAAATTTGACATTTTGTTTATTCTTTTTTCCCAACCGATTGATGCCAACATCGTTTTTCCAATATGAGATGCTTCCGACGACATGGTTTTACGTGTCCACGCTTATCATATTGGCGTTATTTTTCAAGTTTAATCGTTTTTGGAGTGTTCGGAATTTAGACCTGATTGGTCTTGTTTTGTTGACGCCGGGGCTGTTGATGTTAGCCATGCACAACGATCAATGGGGTTATGCGTGGTTGTTTGGAGTTGGTTTTTTTCTGGGGATTCGTTTGATTTTCGATAATGTTATGGTTCGGCGGCCGCTGTTGGAACCCAACCTAACACCGGGCGGATTAACATTTGCCTGTTTTTTCCTTGTGTTTTTTATTGTTGCAGCAATCACTATTAATCGCGGCGATCAGATTGACACTGTTCGGGCTGTCCGTCTGGAACAGATTTTGACCACCCGACATCTCCAGCAACACACCGGTATGAATCCGAACACCTTGACTATTCCTCGCGACGAATTAGCGAATTTACCGCCCGGTTTTCGACCATTTCTTGCTTTTTCAGAACGCACCAATCTAGCGTTGGCTCCTCCGGCAAAAATTCGGGAAGAGATTGTCCATCCGCCATCGCCGTTCCCGCCGTCCCTTGAAACGAATGATCAACAAGTTTTAGTTTGGTCGGGAGAGATTACTACATCGCCTTTGAAAACGGACAACGTTCAACAATCTCCGATGATTCCGATTCCTCCGCCAACCTTGCTTTCGGAAACAACAACATCTCCGCCTTTAGAAGTTCCGTCAGACGCGGCGCTTCGTCTTGAGGGAGAATCCGCTCCAATTCAGACCACAGCGGCGCTTCGACCGAATCTTTCCACTCTTTCGCTTATCATGTCCGCTGCCTTGTTGGGACATTTGGCTCTTGTGTTTGGTTTTATTTACATTGGACATTGCCATTTCGGTAACATTCGGACAGGAATTGCTTGCGCCACGCTTTATTTACTTCATCCTTATACCAATCAAATGGTTGGTCGGCTTGATCATCTGATTCCGGCAGCGCTGATTTTATGGAGTGTGGCGTTGTATCGGCGTCCATTTTTTGCCGGTTTTAGTCTTGGTGCGGCAACCGCGTTGATTTGTTATCCGGTTTGTCTTGTCCCGTTGTGGTGTAGTTTTTACTGGAAACGCGGTTGGATTCGTTTCCTGACCGGAACAATTTCAGTATTGATTCTTTTTGCGGTTTTACTCCTGTTTTCGCCGGAATCACTGGGAAGTTATCACGAACAACTAATCCACATGTTGGGTAAAAGTTCCCTCTACATTTTCAGTCAACCGGATGGATTTTGGGAACACTATGATATGATTTACCGTGTTCCTCTCATGGCAATCTTTTTCGTGTTCTGTTTTGGCATGATTCTGTGGCCTTCGCACAAACATCTCGCAACACTATTAAGTTGTTCGGCGTTGTTGTTGCTTGGCGTTCAGTTTTGGCAACTCCATCAGGGCGGACTTTATATCGCATGGTATTTGCCGATACTGATTTTGACCATCTTCCGCCCCAATCTGGAAGACCGAACCGCGCTATCTTCCGTCGCTCACTCATGAGTGAAAAACCGCAAAAATACCATTGACAAAAATAAATTATTTATGATTTTGGCGGGTTGTTAGCAGCAGGCGGTCTTTTGCCCAAAGGTCGCGTTGCCTTTACAGTTGATCATGGAAAGAATTGTCCCATCATGTCCCATTCGTCCCTAATGTCCCTTCACTGAAAAAATGTTAGGGACAATTAGGACTGTTGAGACAAAAGACAGGAAACGTTTCGCCGAAACATCGCCTACCGTAATATATCAGTGGAATTTTTATTTTTTATATTAGCCCCGAAAGGGGTGTCAGGATTATAGCCTACCCCAACGGGGTAGGGTTAAGTTCCCCCCGCCAACCCAACGCCCTGAAAGGGCAACGGAATAGTTGATAGTGGAGAGTTACGCAAGCGGAATTTTTACTATCCACTATCCACTTTCAACTATCAACTATTATATCGCCCTTTC
>JAIRLW010000304.1 GCA_031259095.1 Planctomycetaceae bacterium
GATCGGCACTCCATCGTGTGGCAGATGCAAGAATCCCAAAACTCAATCACCCAGGGAACGCTTTGCGCCGCTTCCGGAAACGGGCGATTCATTCTTGCCGGTCGATACGGTAATCTTGCCATTTCCGCAACAGCGGTTAATTTTGAAACAATTACAACGCCTTTCGGAATATCGAACATTAACGCGATTGAAGCGGGAGACGACCGTTTTATTGCCGTTGCCGATAACGGTAAAATCGGTTACGCTTTATTTAGTAATCCGAAACAATGGTATCTCATTGCCGATCATCCCTTGACCGGCGAGAATATCCGTTCCATTAAATACGGTAGCGGAATCTGGATTATTGTTTCCGAAAGCGGAAAAGTAATCACGTCGAAACAAGGCATGGTTTGGAAAGAAGTTGAAGCCAATCTCCAAACCGGAGGAACGGCGTCCGCTTTCGGCGACACTTATTTTATTATCGGCGACGAAGCCGGTAACATTCGGCGTTCTCTTTCTGTTGCGGGAATCTTTAGCGTTGTAACGCGTGCCGAGTTTGCGGCATTGATGGCGAAAGTTCTGGACATGACTCAAGCCGAAATATTCGCCATGCTTGAAGAGTGGGAAAGAATCAAAGCGGAAATCGAAGAGGCGTTATCGTATCAGTTACTGCTTGCCGACAGAATACCGTTACCGCCGATCCTTGGTGGTCGAACAGGAACATTGACCGTTGAAGTACCGGTACTGGACGACGAAGGCAATCCGGTATTAGACGAGGACGAAAATCCGGTAACAACAACGAAGCCGTACAATCGAACGCTGCCCGACGATCACCAACATCCCAATGATACGCTCGCCTTATTGCAACAATTAGATAGGGCAACGATACTGGATTCCAGCAGCGGTACTCCTGTATGGCCGCAGCGTTCCCATTTATGGGGAATTCCTATTTTGGATATGAACGGCAAAATTTTTGCACAAAATCAAACTTGGCAACGGGGAGAGGCGAACGGAATTGCGCCGTTAGACGAAACAACGCATATTCCGATTGAGTTCCTTGCAGAGGGTTGGGCGTATGATTCGCTCATCAACGCTTTGCGGGATAAAATGTTACAAACTTGGTCAATTCAAGATAACAGAATTTTTCAAGACTTGGGCGAATTTTCGCGCATTAATGCTTTTGCCTACAGCGATACGACAATTGTTGCTGTAGGCGAAAAGGGGCGTATCGCTTGGGGAATCAACACCGCAACAATGCAAATGGTTACGGAATCGCCGTTCGGCGAAAATGATTCTGTAGTCGGCGTTGCTTATGGTTCGCGTTCAGACGGAACGAAAATTTTTGTTGCCGTTTCGCAAACGCATTATTCCACGTCATTGAACGGTTCGGACTGGACGGAATCGGTTGAATTATCGAACGGTATTCAAGGCGTGTTTTACGGCGGAGGGTTTTTTGTTATTCCAGACGTTCACGGCAACATCTGGCGTTCCCAATGGAACGGTAACGCTTTATCATTCTTGCAACAAGAATCATCACAAAATGTAACAATGGGCGTAACCTCTATCGCCTATTTACAAGATAAATTTGTTGGAGTCGGAATCAATAACCGAATTGTTGGAACAACCGATCCCGCTTATTGGAATGAGGAGCAATCGCCTGCCCCCGCCGATTCACAATGGAATTGCGTTTTTACCGGCGACGGATTTTTTGTTGCGGTAGGAAATTACGGACGGGCGCTCAAAGGAACGGTTGACGGACAATGGACAACTATCAACACCAGTACGGGGGCGGATTTACATTACGGATTTTACGAATTTTATCATTACATTATTGCCGGAAAAAACGGAACATTATTATCGTCGGACAACACCGCTTCGTGGGTTAAACGCACAACAAAAACAACGTCAACGATTCGAGCCGGAGGTTTTTTCGGAGAGCGTTATTTTATCGGGACGGACGCGGGACAGTTTATTGTTTCACGTTCTATCAGCGACGTGTTATACATCGGATCGTCTACGCCGTCAAACGAGATTCCGAACCCTGTCGGTAATCCTATCGCAACCGGTTACGCCGGAGATAGTAACAAATTCATGCGCGCCGACGCGGTCATTCCCGATACGGGTGTCGTCATGGAAAAACGCGTTGGAATACCGACAACTTATAAGACAGTTACAGAAACAACCATTGACCCCGACACGGGGGAAGAAATAATTGTTGAAAAAAAGATCGTTGACCGTTACGGCGTTCCGCCGCTTGGCGAAGATCGAATTGTTCCAAAGGAATTTTTACCGCCCTTTGACGTCAATATTAACGATCTGAATAAACTTGAATTTCTGCAAATTTATTCGCCGTTTAACGTCGGTATCAATATTCCGTCCATTATTCACGACGGCGCTTATGGTAACAATATTCATGTGTTCGCAGGAGAAAAGGGGCTTGCCTATTCCAAAAATAACAGCGAATGGGCATTTTGCGTTACACAGCCTTTCGGAAACATTCCGGCAGTCGGAGCCGCCTTCGGTCAGGACGATCAAGAAAGAGACGTGTTTGTTGCGATTAGTACAGAAAATCAATTTTCCGTTTCTTATCAGGGAAACGATCTAGGGAACGCTTGGGACGAAGTCAGTACCATTAACGGAGATTATGATTTCGAAGCAGTTTGTTACTATAATCGTTTTTTTATTATTCTGTGTTCTAATGGAGTAGTATTACGATCAACCGACCTGGTGTATTGGACAGAACAAGCCGATTCGCCGAATATCACCGCTTTTTGTAATGATATTGAAGGCGGAAACGATGTGATCGTTGTCGTCGGTAATACCGGACGAATATGTATTTCAGACGACGCAAGTCATTTTGTTGTTGCCGATTCGCCGTCTTTAGAAGACTTGTTAACCGTAACTTTTGGAAGCGGAACATTTCTGATCGGCGGCGAAAACAACACATTGCTAAAAGGAACGGGCGCCGATGATTTTGTTCCCGTTTCGTCTCCCTTTGAAAATAATGCTGCAATTACCGGAACAGGATACGAACCGGACAGAGGTTTGTTTATTGTTACAAACGCCGAAGGGCAAATTGCAACAACAACCGATTTTATTCTATGGGAATTATACGAACCGAAACCAACGATAGTTCGAATCAAAGCAATTGTTTCCGGCGCGGGCAGGATATTTCTCGGCGATGATTCCGGAAACATTTTTACCGGAAGAACCGCATGGATGATTAACGGAATCGGCGGCGGAAACGGAGGAACGGTAAACGGTACCATCGCATGGGAAAACGTAACCAATAAACCGAATACCTTCACGCCGAAATCGCATACCCATACCGTTTCAGAAATCACCGATATTAACGAATGGATCGCTAATATCGTTTCAGACGGAGAAATAACCGTTGTCGGCAAATCAGCCTATCAATCGTGGCTTGAAATTGCAGGTAACGGAAATAAAACCGAAGCGGAATTTGTTGCGTGGTTAAAAGGAAACGAAGGAAAATCAGCATACCAATCATGGCTTGACAACGGAAATACTGGAACAATTGACGACTTTTTTAACTTCCTGAAATCAGATGCAGTCAATGTTTGGATCGGCGGAAACGTAACCGTTAATCAGGATGGAACACTAAACGCTAATTTATTAGACGAAAATAGCGAACCAAACAGCGAACTGGTTGAGCATATTATCCCGCTGGAAATCATTCCCGATAAAATGCCGATTTTAGGTTACGTGGTCGAAGTCAGCCCGGGCGCGCAAACCTGTACCGTAATACCGTTTGGAATCATGAAACTTATCGTTGCAAAATATTACGCGGTGAATCCGATTAAAGGAAATACTGTTATTGTAACGTTTCAAAATAACGAATACGCCGCCGTCGTTATTAACGACGGTATTTACGATCCGGGAGACGACACGTACATTATTAGCCAAGAATAAAAGATGGACAATTTTACAACAGAAAATTTATTACTTTATTCACAATTCACCGACAATCCGATTGGAACGGCCATCGCCGAGCCGGTCAATGCCGTTGCGGAATCGCCGACGTATTATGAATTTGCTCATTTTGTAACGTTTCAAATCGACTATACCGAAGATACAAAAATAATGTTTGTCCGCTGGCGCATCCCCAAAGACAATGAGTGTTGGTGGCAATTCACAAGGATATTGAACAATAATACCGGACTGGCGTCGGTCGAATTTGTTCACATTAACAGCGAACTGTTGCCGACGATTCATTCCGTTCGCTTGGCAAGAATCGGCGGAAGTATCCAAGACGGGGTATTACAGGAAGCGGCAAGCCCGCTGAATGTTACGGTAACGAAAACAGAAAACAAGAAAGAATATCAACTATTAGTCAATAACGGCGAATTTGAATTTTTGTTCAATCCCGATTCATTATCGACCGGCAACGCCGATGAAATTGATTTTGAAACAGAATAATAATTTTTTACAACAATTAACCATATCATTAAAATGTCAAATAATATTGTTATTATCGAACAAGCCGGAAAAAAATACGGAATTACAATTAATTTTGTTGCCCAAAACAACGATAATGATACGGGACCGGAGCCGGAAATTCCTATTTCGATTATTAAAACGTTTAATTTCAATTCTGACGGCGGAGAGCAGGAATACACATTACCCAATAATATCGTTTCTCAAAACGATACATGGGAGATTGTAGTAAACAATAGCGAAGGAAACACGATCACGATTGCGCCCGAGTCGGGAACGGGTGCGGCAACATTAACCTGTACTGCCGCGCCGCGTACTGTCTCGTCCAACACAACAACAAAATGGTTGCTTACCGTTACCAATTCAGAAAACGGAAATAATACCTCCTATTATCTTGCGGCTAATCAATCCGGAGTCGTTATTGAACAGCCTCCATACGTGTATGTAAACTTTCTCCCCAAAACAATAAACGGACCCGACAGTAACCAACCCGACATTTATGAATTAAGCGTTAAATCAAATACAAGTTGGAGTATCTTCAGAGGAACTTCATTAACTATGTCATCTCATTTTATTTCCGGTTACGGCAATTTCACAACAACAATAGCCGTTACTAACACGTTTATTTATTATATCTATCTAAACCACGGTCAAATCCCTGAAAATTTAAGGGGACAAATTCTTATTCGAAAAGAAAACCCAACTTATACAGGCTAAAATCGTTATCCACTATTCACTATCAACTAAAAAATGCAAACGCGAATTAACGGAACACTAACCCTCCGCAACGGAAGGCGTACCTTTTTAGATGGAATCACCATCGGAGAAGCAGCAACCGTTCACAACGATGCGGAGATTCACGCTTACACGGTTGTTTCGCAAGGAACAATCGCCGGAAGCGGAACACTCTGGGCGCACATCACAAGCCGACCAATCGGCGGAGTAATCGACACGTTGCAGGTAATTATCTATTATCCGGTTGATAAGAGTTACGTTTTGCCGATAGTTTTCGGAGCATTGTACTCCAGCGACACTGCCCCCAATGTTGAAGGAAGTTTGACCTAATTTTTTTCTAGGGACGGTAGGGACTTTTTAATTAATAATTAATAGGGACTTTTGTGACATTAAAAGTTTGTCCCAATTGTCTCAATTGTCCCATTAGTCCCTCCACTAAATCATGAGTACCACTGACAGAATTAACGTTACCGCCCAGTTACACACCACCAACGTGTTCTCAGGGCATATTACCGATGAGTTATCCGGTGATGAGTTACTAACTCACACCAACATCGGCAGGATTACCTACCAACGTTACCGGTTGACCCGAACATTGACCGGTGGTTACATCGAAATGCCGTTGGACGGACAACAAATAGAATTGCCGGTTGATGAGTACCGGTTATACGACTTGTTGCAAACCGGTCTCCAGTCAACCAACGGCATTCCTTACACATTCCTCTGGTTAATACCGGAAGACCGTGAACCGTTCTTTACGGAAGCGGGTAAATATTACGTTGTTTTCCGGTTCTTTCCGAGAGAAGAATCGGCAGCAGATACCGTGTTGAAATTGTCTTTTGAAGTTACGGTAATTTAATCTCGCCGGCGAGAAAAAAAACCGCCCACAAAAAGTAAGCGGTTTTCTCCCTGCCGCAAAGACAGGGATAGTACATCCGAACAACAACTCCCTTAAACCAATGGGAATTTATAAAGATGGGAAATAGTATAGCAAAATGATTTTGCCGGTCAAGTTTTTTTTTTGTAATATATCAGCGGAATATTCCAAAACGTCTTTTAACAGTTTCCGCAAACCTTATTTTCAACCTAATTTTTTCCTAACTAAACGATTTACCAAAAAACCTCAGTAGCAATGAATCCCGCCAAAACCGACCTCATTACCTTATTACCTCATGATTCGTTTATGTTTTTAATGAGGTAATGAGGTTTGTAGAGACGCAAT
>JAIRLW010000337.1 GCA_031259095.1 Planctomycetaceae bacterium
CAAATATTTCATTCGACCCCTACAATACGAAAAAAAATATCGATTGTTTCGAATAGTCTTGAAAAAACATTTAAGAGGTACTCTTGCCTCATACCTTTAATGAAGGGGCATTAGGGACAAATGAGACTAGTAGGACTAGTAAGACTAATGGGATTAAAAGAGAACGATTGATCGTGATTATTTGTTCCCTTAGTCCCTATTCTCCCGAATGTCCCGATAAAGCGAAAGATTCTTCAGAATATTTTCTATGTCTTTTTGTTGCAATCCCTTGTATTTTACTCTTTTGTTGGTCTAATGTTGAGATATTTATCACTAACACCGCTGCTAATGTTCCTGCTTTACTGTTGTCAACAGCAGTTCCAACCTTTTAAAATATTCATTCCGTGCCGAGTTTTTCAGAATTTTCTACGCTTTTTGGTCCTCCTGATTTGGTGCAACTTGTCCGCTATCAGGCAACTACTCAACCCAATGCAACCGCATTTATTTATCTTACAAACGGAATTGACGAAGAAGTCGTCATGAGCAATGCTTGTCTGGATCAGTCGGCACGGCGTATCGCTGCGTGGCTTCAGCAGCACAATATGTTCGGTCAACGTGTTTTGTTACTCTATCCGCCGGGGCTTGATTTTATTGCGGCATTTTTTGGTTGTCTTTACGCCGGAGCCATTGCCGTTCCGGTTTATCCGCCGCGGAAAAATCGTTCCATCCTTCGAATTCAAGCGGTTGCCGAAAGCGCCAGCGCGGCGGTTGCGCTCACAACAGAAGATGTTTTAAAACGTGTCGGTGAACTCATTGACGAAGCGCCTTATCTCAAAGAAATTACCTGGCAGGCAACCACCGCGCTTCAGGAAGGTCTCGAAGAACATTGGAATCAGCCGGAAGTGGACGCAAACACGATTGCGTTTCTTCAGTACACCTCCGGCTCAACCGGAACACCCAAAGGTGTTATCCTGACACACGGCAATTTAATTCATAATTCCCACATGATTTATCATGGGTTTGAACATTCACGAACCGGTCAAGGTGTTTTTTGGCTGCCGAGTTATCATGATATGGGACTCATCGGCGGAATTATTCAGCCGCTCTACTGCGGAAGACCAAACGTAATCATGTCGCCCTTGACCTTTTTGCAAAAACCGTTTCGTTGGTTGGCGGCAATCACAAAATATCGCGGAACCACCAGCGGCGGTCCGAATTTCGCTTATGATCTTTGTGTTCGGCAAATTACAGAGGAACAAATTGATCAACTCGATTTACGAACATGGAATGTTGCATTCAACGGAGCCGAACCGGTTCTCGCGGAAACAATGGAAACGTTTACCCGAAAATTTGAACGTTGCGGTTTTCGGTATGAAGCGTTTTATCCTTGTTTTGGGCTGGCGGAAGGAACTCTTCTTGTTTCCGGCGGTTACCAAAAGGAATCGCCGATCATTCGTTTACTGGATGCGGAAGCGTTATCGGTTGGCAAAGCGATTGACGCTACACCGGAAACCGGAAAAGTTGCCCGTCAAGTTTCCAGCGGAAAAAATATTCTTGCCGAACAACGTATTGCGATTGTCGATCCTGAATCTTGTGTTGAATGTTCGGAACGGGTTGTTGGTGAAATTTGGGTTCGTGGTCCCAGTATGGCGAAAGGTTACTGGAATGCTCCCGAAGCCACCGAACAAACCTTTCACGCCCGAATCGCCGGAACAAACGAAGGTCCTTTTATGCGAACCGGCGATCTTGGTTTTATGGTCGAAGGCGAACTTTTCGTTACCGGAAGAATCAAAGATTTAATCATTATACGCGGCGTTAATCTCTATCCGCAGGACATCGAAATGACTGTCCAACGTGTTGATCCGCATCTTCGGGCATTGGGAGGAGCCGCGTTTATGGTTCAGGACGATTCGGAAAAACATCAGGAATATCTTGTCATCGTGCAGGAACTGGAACGACGTTTTAAAGGGGAAACCGAACCGATTTTCGGTGAAATTCGCCGTGCGGTGGCGTTGGAACATGAAATTCCGGTTGAGGCGATTGTTCTTGTTAAATCGGGAAGTATTCCCAAAACGTCCAGCGGTAAAATTCAACGTTTTGCCTGCCGAAACGGATTTTTAGACGGTTCACTGAGTGAAATTTCACGATGGATTTCACCGGATGTTCCGTTTCGTTTTGTCAAAAGCGGTGAAACGGAAAATGCGTTGAATGAGGCTGTTGGACTGACAGACGCCGAAGATCATCGCCGTCTTGTTCGCGGAACAACCGAACCGTCGGAAACCAAACCGTTAAAAGTAGAAACGCTCAAAACGGAAACGCCGTCGCAATCGAAACGGATTCTTATTCAGGAAGATTCATCGGTTCAAACGACTTTGTCGTTAGTTTCTTCCGATGAAATTGCGGCGATTATATTGGAAGAAGTTCGGAAAGTGGCGAAAGAGCGTGCGGCGCATCTGACACTTGAAACGGACATTACGGAACTTGGTCTTGATTCGCTGGAGCGTATGGAAATTCTTGCTTCGCTGGAAGACCGGTTCGGCGGTCAATTTCCGGAATCTATTTTGCCGGAGTTGTTTACGGCGCAACAAGTTCTCGATGCGGTTCTGATTTATCTTGGTTCAGGTTTGCGTAAACCGGTTCACGAGGAAAAAAACAATTGGCGTGAAATTCCCGAAGAATACAATCACATTGAAAAATTTCCGGAATATTTACGTTTGAAAGCCGGTCTTGACCTGATACAACAAACCGGTCTCAATCATTTTTTCGATGTTCACGAGGGAATTACGAATGATCGTGCGATAATTAACGGTGAAGAGTACATTAATTTTTCGAATTATAATTACCTTAACACGTCGGGCGATCCTGAAGTAACGCGTGCGGCGGTTGAGGCGTGTGAACGTTACGGGACGAGTGTTTCGGCGAGCCGTTTGGTTTCCGGCAACAAACCGATTCATCGTGAACTTGAAGTTGCGATTTCAACATTTCTTGGTTGTGAAGATACATTGGTGTTTGTGAGCGGTCATTCGACCAATGAAGGAGTGATTGGACATTTATTGAATGAAAAGGACATGATTCTTTTTGATTCGCTGGCGCACAACAGTATTGTGGAAGGGGCGTTGCTTTCCGGTGCGCGTCGGCGACCGTTCCCGCACAACGACTGGGAAGCGGCAAACTGGATTTTGAACAAACATCGCGGTGAATATCGCCGTGTTCTGATTGCGGTGGAAGGGGTTTACAGTATGGACGGCGATTATCCTGATTTACCGAAACTGATTGAGGTTAAAAAAAGACATCATGCGTTGCTGATGGTTGACGAAGCCCATTCGCTTGGTGTTCTTGGCAAAACGGGACGCGGGATTGGCGAACATTTTGCGGTTAATCGTTGTGATGTTGATATTTGGATGTGTACGTTGAGTAAGACATTGGCGAGTTGCGGCGGTTACATTAGCGGGTCGAAGGAACTGATTGAGTATTTGAAATACACCTCTCCGAATTTTGTGTTTAGTGTTGGTATTTCACCGCCGAGTTGTGCGGCGGCGTTGGCGGCGATTCGCTTGTTGGACAGAGAACCGCAACGGGTTGAACAATTACGGCATAACGGAAAACTGTTTTTGGAGTTGGCAAAAGCGCAAAATTTAAACACTGGAACTAGTTGTGATTCTGCGGTCATTCCGGTTATTCTCGGCAATTCCATGCTTGCGTTGAAAATATCTAAGGCGTTGTTCGACAGAAAAATTAACGTACAACCGATTTTGCATCCGGCTGTCGAAGAAAAAGCCGCACGTCTCCGTTTCTTCATCACCTCCGCACATTCCGAAGAACAAATCCGCTACACAATCAAAGCGTTGACCGAATCGCTCCAAACTATTGGGTATTGAATTTGGAAACCGTTAAAAATACCATTTTATTATCCGCCGTCCGCAGATTTACGCAAATTATTTTCGGGCGTCTCTAAAAATTAATTTTATTTCGATTTCGGTCGATCAAAAAATGAGTTTTTAGAAGTTGCCTTTAAATCAAAGTTGTGTTTAGGAAAAAATTTTTTTGATTTCTTGATTGCCGTCTTGCGGCAACAAGTCAATTTCGGTAAAATCATCTGCTTACTTAATTCTTAAAATTATAAATTTGCCTTAAAAGATTATTTGACCCATTTAGTCTCTATAGTCCCTTATGTCCCTAAAATATTCAAATGTAATATATCAGCGGAATTTTTGTATTTCGATTTTAACCCCGCTAGGGGTGTGATGTGCATAACCGTAGGTGTAGCGCAGCGCAACGGATCAGAAATTGGAAAATATCCTTCCTTTTTAAGCCCCGCAGGGGCGAGATACTCAACCGAAGTAACGATTATCTCGCCCTTAGAGGGCTTTGGATAGTAGAGACGCGATGCATTGCGTCTCTACATTCCGGCGGTTGCGCTGCGATCCACCGCTGGTTATGCACCTCTCGTCCCTGCGGGACTAAGACAAAATAACCGATCACGGAAATTACGCTGATAGATTACGTTCAAATAATCTTTTGTTGTTGTCAAACCAATTATTTTAACCAATTATTTTAACCAATGTTTTTGTATCAATTAAATTCAACAGGAAAATAAATATTATGCTTCATCTTTATGATCAAATTCAACAATCGGTACATTTTATTCGTGGAAAATGGAACGGTACGGTCAAGGCTGGGATTGTTCTTGGAACAGGACTCGGTAATCTGGCAAAACAAATCAAAGCGGAAATTACGTTACCGTATGAGGAAATCCCAAACTTCCCACGCTCTACCGTTGAAACTCACGCCGGAAATCTTGTTATTGGTCAATTAAACGGCGTTAATGTGGTTGCGATGGAAGGACGTTTTCACGCTTACGAAGGTTATGATTTGAAACAAATTACGTTTCCGATTCGTGTGATCAAGGCGTTGGGCGCCGACACGTTGTTTGTATCCAATGCCTGCGGCGGAATGAATCCGCAATATCGGCAAGGCGATATTATGGTTATCGAAGATCATATTAACCTGATGGGCGTTAATCCGTTGGTTGGAATCAACGACGACCGACTCGGTCCGCGTTTCCCCGATCTTTGTGAACCATACGATAAAAAACTAATCGACATCGCACTCGAAATCGCACGTAAAGAGAATTTTGTTGCGCATAAAGGCGTTTACGCCGGCGTGTTGGGACCGAATCTCGAAACACGCGCCGAATATCGTTTTTTACGCGGAATCGGAGCCGATGTGGTTGGAATGTCCACTGTTCCCGAAGTTCTGGCGGCAATTCATTGCGGCATGAAAGTTCTTGGTTTGTCTATTGTTACTGATATGGCGTTGCCCGACGCTTTGAAACCGGGAAATGTTGCCGAAATTATTGCAACTGCCAACGCCGCCGAACCAAAATTAACAAAAATGGTCAGCGGAGTGATCGCACAATTAAAAAACAACTAATAAACAAAAATCAAAATGAGTGAGATAAATTCAACAGAAATAGGTAAAGCCTTAAATATGCCTTCGCAAAAAATCAATAAATTATTAGCAGAATTAGGCTATATTGAAAAAAACGAAAAAGGATGGAGTATAACACCGCTAGGCGAAGCAAACGGAGGAAAACAAAAAAAACATTTTCCTACCAATAACCTCTTCGTTACATGGAATGAAAAAATCATCGAAACTCTCAAAAAAACAAACGAACCATCACAACAAACAACAAACGACAATGAAAAAAATTTCCGTGAAATGTTTCCGGCAAAACTACGAACCACCGACGGACACCTCGTCAGATCACGCGCTGAATTACTCATTGACAACTGGTTATATTCAGAAGAAATTGCACACGCTTACGAAAGAAAATTACCAATTGAGGAGGAAGTATATTGTGATTTTTATTTACCAAAAGGAAAAATTTATATTGAATTTTGGGGACTTGAAAACAACGAAAAATATCAAAAACGGAAACAACTAAAAATTGAAACTTATAAAAAATATCAAATGAATCTAATTGAAATCAGAGACTGTGATATCGAAAACCTTGATGATTTTTTCCCAAATAAACTAATCAAATTCGGATACTGTTTTAGGTAACGGTCTATTTTTATTTTTTCCTTAATATAACATTATCATAAACATTTTCCATTAATGGATAAAAATCTGAGAATGATGGAATTATGATAAGTTTTTGAATAAAATCTTTATGACCTTTGTGAAAAAATTTTATTGTAATAGAAAATATTTTTAACCGCAAAGGCGATGTTTCGCCGCAACATTACGTCGGCGTACTCGCCGACGCGACCCTTTGGCAAAAGGTTGCCTACCACCTAATAGGTAGATTGTGAATGAAACGTTTTACGAAGTGTATTTTGAAAATATAAAGGTCTATTTTATGGATTGGAACGAGCGAATATTAAGCAATGCAGAGGTCTGTCATGGCAAACCGTGTTTTGTATTGGGGATAAGATTGATTTTTATTGATGTTCGTACTATTGATCAATTTATTTTTGCGCGCTGCCTCATTATGAAAATTTTGTTAATTTTGTTAAAAAAATACACTCAGCGATGTTTCTTATTGAACATTTTATTTTTTGCAGAGATTAGTCATCAATGACAAATTAAAATAGATCGTTACCATAAATATTGCAACATTCATAACCTATAACATCAGCCATGCCTAATCATCTTCACGCACACAGTATTGCCGATCTTGACGAGGTTCAACTTGATTTGGGACGTCGTGAGCGGTGTGGTTTTCCTGAAGTGATTTATGGCGAAGGAAAAACCAAAGAAACTATTTTAAAGATTTTCCGTTCCCTGAAAGAGCATGGACTTGACGGATTCGCAACACGAATTGA
>JAIRLW010000345.1 GCA_031259095.1 Planctomycetaceae bacterium
TTGTAATATATCAGTGGAATATTTGTTTTTCAACTTTTTTTTGTGTTATGAATTTGAAAACTAACTTCATTTTTACCTAATTTTCTTAACAAAACAACCTCAGTAGCAATAAATTCCCCAAAAACAAAACCTTATTACCTCATTGTTGAAAAATGATTTGTTAATGAAGTAATAAGGTTGGTATGTATGGTATCTTGGGCTACTGAGGTTGTTTTAAACAATCGTTCGGAAAAATTAGGTTGAAAATGAGGTTGGTAAAAAATGAACTTGAAACCTTTGGGAAATTCCACTGATAGATTACGTTTGTTTTATATTTCTAAAAACGGAGCCATAGGGTTGCTAAAAAACAGAAAATCAGCGTCATCTGCGGATTTCTCTCTGGAAACTCTAGGGGTAATAAAAAGAGACATTACAAATAGGCCGTTGTTAAATAATATCGTTTAACTGAATTGCCATGTTGCCAGACGAATCAGATCGCGGAATTTGTTACCGAAAAGGACTGCCGCCGGTTCAAAACCGCAATGCATCATGCAGTGTTCACAACGCCAATCGTTCCCGCGGCCAATCCGCGACCAATCAGTCTGTTCCAAAAATTCACGGTAAGTCGGATAATGTTTGTCGGTAATCAGGTAACAAGGCGATTTCCAACCAAGAATATTTCGCGTCGGATTAGCCCACGCCGCACAGGGTAAAAACCGTTCACCACACAAAAAATCAAGATAAATCGGAGTGGTTGTAATCCGAAATCCGCCCAACATTTTTCGTATCATCCGAAATTTTTCATGAATTTCTTCGCGCGTCAGAAAAAAAGATTCATCGCCAACCATTTCGTAACCATAACCGGGGGCAATCATCATGCCGTCAATATTAATATTTTTAAGCGTTTGACCAAGTTCGACAAGTTCGGCAATCTCTGTTTTTTTGTACAGTGTTGTATTAGTGTAAACGTAAAATCCGGCTTTTTTAGCGGCGGTTATTCCTTCAACCGCCTTTTCAAAGGCGCCCGATTTTTCAACAATCGCGTCATGAGTTGCCGGCATACCGTCAAGATGGACATTCCAGTACAATTGCTTTTTAACACGGCGGTTTTGACGCGACAATTGAATAAAGTCGTCGAGTTTATTCGTCAACAGTTGACCATTCGTACACAAATAGATATGTTTTCCTAACCGTAACGTTTTATCTGTAAGTTGAATAATGTCCGAATAAAGAAGCGGTTCGCCGCCGCAAATACTGACCGCCGGCGAACCACATTCCGTAACAGATTCAAGACATTCCTCAAGCGTCAACTGTTTGTTGACGCTTTCCGCATATTCACGAATTCTGCCGCAACCGCTGCAATGAAGATTACAAGCGTGTAACGGTTCCAGCATCAGAACAAGCGGAAACTTTACGGACGCCCCGAATAACTTTTTACGCAACATATAAAAAGTCATGCTGCGTGTGAGTGAAAACGGAAATCTCATCTGTTTCGCGGATAATTTTTATTTTAAGTTTGCAGTAAAAGGAAACAATATTCAGTAACAATTTATTTTTTGTGAACGCAAAGGCCGCCTGCCTAAATTTATTCCTGAGTTTCGGGAATTTCGATACTGACGGGAATGGGGACGACGAGAGAATAGACAATGGTCGGAATTGTTGTACTGTTATCAGACCATGAAAAAAGGGATTGACCGAATGATTGTTTTCTAATTGCTACAGTAATTCGTATTGCGGTTGGAAGTATTTGACGTTCATCCATGTCCCAATATTCGATCCAGTCTCCAGCCGAACCTTCCTGACCGGCAGCCGGATCAAAGTACGCAAACTCAATCCATTCCACTTCCGGCGCAAACGGTTCATCATACTGTTCATATTCTGTTTCAAGTCCTTCGTTGACGGCATATTGTGTTACAAACCGATCCAGTTGACGGCGGAAAAGACCATAACGAACCGCAGTCGGATTCAGTGAACGCCCAAGCGAACCAATAAGTTGATCAGGTTGGTATCGCGGATCGTCGGTTCCGGTCATTTGTCCGGTGTCTTTGCCAAGATAATAAAGAATCGTTTTCGACGGACTCAAACGATCCGTAATACTTAAACTCCGCGTTTGCCGTGATCCATACATTTCACCTCGCGGCAAAAGAACGGCGTCAATTTGAATCCATTCCGTGTCGCCGTAAATTCCCGGCATTGTTCCGTAAATTTCCGTTTGCTCCGATTGTTCCGAGTTTTCCGTTTCACTGCCGGAAGTAACACTATTGCTCATGCCCGACACACTCAGATCAGCGGAAAAACCAAAAAGCGAGGCGAGAGATTCCGTATCAACTTCAAGTTGTTCTTCCCGAACCGCAACAATAACGGAACGAATATCACGCGAAATTTTTTCCAATACGGCACGGGCAAGTTGCGATTCCTCCACCTCTGTCCGATTCACCGCCATTTGCCGAAGATAAATATCTATCGCCATCGTAACGAACATCAAAATGATGGTCATCAACGCAAGAGCAATCAATACTTCAAATAAAGTATAAGCACGGGACATAAATTGATTATTTTAGTCGTGTTTGATCAATTAGGATCGATTAAAATCGATATACTCAATTATACCTAAAAAATTCGGTTTTTATTTTTCAAATTAACGTTTTTTTATTATACCACAAGTACGCGAATGTGAACAGCGTCATTGAAAAATTCCTAAGTAACGGTCTATTTTTATTAACCACAGAGTCTCCAGAGAGAAGTCCGCAGATTACGCCGATTTTCGCAGATTATTTTGAAGGATGTTATACTTTTTGCAGTCATAACAATTATTTTTATTTTTACCGCGAAAAACACGAATGTTCACGAAAGGTTTTAAAAAATAGGTGATATACTCATTGCACTTTAAAATTCGGTTTTTATTTTTAGAACACAAAATATATTCGATAAATATTTAATTAGTTTCAAGTCAAAAAATTTCACGATGGACTCTATTTTCGTGTCGAAC
>JAIRLW010000652.1 GCA_031259095.1 Planctomycetaceae bacterium
TTTTTCCTTTGTTCCGGTATTGGCATCATTCCCTTCCGGCGAAACATACAAACTCAAAATACTATTGTTCTCCACATTTTTCTCCGCCGTTTCATCAGCAGAAACAGGTTGCGGTGAAATGCAGGAGAGTAACATCAAAAAAGCCAATAATATCAATATCCGGTTTTTCGCAACAAATTTCCCTATTGACAAAAAAATAAAAATATTATACGGAAATATTACAAAAATTGTAAAAATCATTTGCACCCAATGCCTTACCTAGTTTGGGTAAATTGACATGAAAATGAGAAGTTACGTTATCAGGTTTACCGCCGGCGCATCATTGATAACCGCAATGCTTTCGACGTTTCGGCTTTCTTTTGAGCATCGCGTTTATCGAATTCCTGTTTTCCTTTGCATAATCCCATCAACACTTTTGCTTTTCCTTCTTTGAAATACATTCGGAGCGGAACAAGCGTTAAACCTTTTTCGTAAGCGCGTTTGGCGAACCGTTCCACTTCGCGCCGATGCATTAATAATTTTCTGTCACGTTTTGGTTTATGATTGAAACGGTTTGCTTCGACGTATTCGGGAATATCACAACCGATCAACCAGACTTCACCGTCCCGAACACGTCCATACGCTTCCGCCAACGCAACAGTTCCCGACCGCAAACTCTTCACCTCGCTGCCAACCAACACAATACCACATTCCAGACTCTCCAAAATATGATATTCGTGTCTCGCTTTACGATTTTCGGAAATAGTCCGCTCGTTGGAGGAAACTTTTTGTTTTTTGTTTTTCTTGCTCATTGGTTCTATTGACGTAAATGATTACAAGAATCGGCAGAATCGAGTATTTCTAAAAATAAACATCAATTTGTCGAAAAACTATTTGTCCCTTTGGTCTCAATCGTCCCTTATGTCCCTAAAATTTTCAGTGTAGGGACAATAGAACAAATGAGACAAAAGGGACAACTAATAATCAGCGATTAAAAATAAATTTACAAGATATTGCGGGGTTTGAAATTTCAGAAACCGCCGTCGGCGAATACCAATCATTTACCACGCGAAATGGGCAAAGGCTTTATTGGCTTCCGCCATACGGTGAACATTTTCGCGTTTTGTGATAGCGGTACCTTCTTTATTGTAGGCGTTGACTAATTCGGTAGCGAGTTTTTCGTGCGCCGGTTGTCCTTTTTTATCACGAACCGCCACGAGTATCCAACGAATCGCTAAAGATTGTTGACGGTTTTTCTGCACGGTCATCGGAACCTGATAAGAAGCTCCGCCAACTCGTTTGGAACGGACTTCGATATTAGGTTTCACATTGTCCAGCGCTTGATGAAAAACTTCTATCGGCGATTTATCTGAAATCTTATTTTGGATAAGATCAAGCGCACTATAAAAAACACTTTCTGCAGCTGTTTTTTTGCCGTCCCACATGAGACAATTAATGAACTTGCTCGCCAAAATCGAATTGTAAACCGGATCCGGTTTTAACTGTTTTTTGCTTGCGGTAATACGACCCATTGTTTGCGGATGGTAAATAGTAAAAGTGGATAAACGGAATACAGAAATGAAATTTTCTGTTTTGGGAAAACGATTTATTTTTATTTTTTCTTTGGAGCGGCGCCTTTGGCTCCACCTTTTGCGGCGGTTTTCTGAACTTTCTTCGCACCGTAACGACTTCGTGCTTGTTTACGTCCATCGACTCCGGTGGAGTCGAGCGTTCCGCGAATGACCTGATACCGAACTCCCGGCAAATCCCGAACACGTCCGCCGCGAACTAAAACAATCGAGTGTTCTTGAAGCGAATGTCCTTCACCGGGAATATACACGGTAACTTCCTTGCCGTTAGAAAGACGAACCCTTGTAATTTTCCGTAGTGCGGAATTAGGTTTCTTCGGCGGCATCGTTCGGACAAGAAGACAAACACCGCGCTTTTGCGCACATTTGTCTAAGACGGGAGATTTACTTTTGTAAATTTGTTGTTTACGGTTTTTGCGAACCAGTTGATTAATTGTCGGCATAATTTTTCTTTTATAGTTTCTAGTCGATTTTACGGAAAACCAGCATGATATAATCTGTTCACCGAATACCAGCAAAAGTATAAGGTCAAAATAATAACGGATTTTTCAATCTTGTCAACAGGGCTAGACGAAAAAAACGCTATTGAGTCATTTTTGGCGATTTTGTATGATTAATTTGTCCCTTATGTCCTAATACTGCTTGCGCTTGAAAATACAAGGTAGGCGACCTTATCAGATAAGGCAACCTTTGGATTTTCTGGCACAAGCAGTAAGTATTACCCATTGTCCCATTTGTCCCTACATTAAAAATTTTTTTAGGGACATGAGGGACGATAGGGACCAATGGGACAAATAAACTTTTAAAATAAATTACAATCTTTTACAATCTTTCTCAAGAGTTAAACGATGTTCCGTTTTTTTCTACTGTTGTTTTTTCTAACTTGTTTTACGGGTTGCCTTTGCGATCCGCAATATTGTGCAATGCCGAATTTATTCCATCCGGGTCACATTGACGAGCAACGTGATCGGATGAAGCAATTCAATCCTTTTAGCCGAACCGATATTGTTCCGACAATCGACGGCGATCGTCCCAGCGGTTTCCAACAACAAACGCCGTTACCGCAACATTTCAAACAATATCCGCCTCCCTCAAAACCTCCGACTCCCTAAAGATAATTTCTTAAAACTATTTTTTGATAAGATAAAATCAATGAAAATAATCTTTTGTCAAAGATTTTTAGAAATTTCCTGATTATTTCCAGAGTTTTCGATCCAGAGTTCGATAATTAATTGCTTCGTAGAGGTGTATGGGTTCGATGTTTGCCGAATGTTCCAAATCGGCAATTGTTCGGGCAATCCGTAAAATTTTATCGTGAGCGCGCGCCGACAACCCGAAATCTTCCATTGCCGTTTTGAGAATCGAATGTCCCTGCTCATTGAGTTTACAATAACTCACAATCTGCCGATGCGACATATCGGCGTTATAACGGATTTTCGATTTCGCAAACCGTTCCGCCTGAATTGTTCGTGCGTCAAGAACTTGGGAGCGAATTTCCGCGCTGGATGTTCCGGGTGTGGCGGTGGAAAGTTCGGTGTAATCAACCGGCGGGACTTCAATGTGAATGTCAATCCGGTCCAACAAAGGACCGCTGATCCGATTGATATACCGCTCAATCTGAAAAGACGAACAACGGCAAT
>JAIRLW010000419.1 GCA_031259095.1 Planctomycetaceae bacterium
AAAAAAACAAACCGAATTTTAATGTGGAACAAGTTATAAGGTTTCGGTGAAATATTGCAATAATTATAATTTAATTATTCGGCAATAATCGGACGAAAACCGACATTCATCACTTTTTGCCAAGGTTCGTACAAGACCCGCGATGTTGCACCGGCAACCTTCGGTCGGTCTTTCCAACTTCCGCCGCGTGCAACAATTTGACCGTTTGAAGCGCTGCCAGGTTCCGGGTAAGCCCATTCCCAAACATTGCCGATCACATCGTACAAACCCCAAGGATTCGGTTCATATTGTTTCACATAATCGACAACAAACCACTTGTCCGTAAACCGGTCATCACGTAACGGGAAAATCGAATCTTTGGCGTAAAACCGCCGTTTGTGAACCGTACTACCATCTTCCCATGTGGTATAAGTTTCACGAATTTCCGCTCCGGCAAGATTCGCATACGTTGAAAAGTCCGTGTTGCGGTCGCCATACCAAAACGGTGTTGCTGTTCCGGCACGCGCTGCCCATTCCCACTGTGTTTCCGTCGGCAATGTTACCGTTTTACCGGCTTTTTCCGAAAGCCAACGGCAAAATGTTTCGGCTTCTCGAAACGAAATTCTTGCAACCGGTTGATCCGGATGATTCGCAATATAACCCGGTACAATATGATCCTTACCGTCTTCACGTAAATACCGCGTATCATGATCAGGATCGTAAATTCCGTATTGTCCGTTAGTAATTTCCGTTTCCGCAATCCAAAACGGTTTGTCAATTTTCACAATCTTGCGTTTCCGTTCATCCGGCAAACCGTTTGACTGCCCTTTCAACTGCCCTTCAAACTGTCCGATAACATATTCTCCAGCCGGAATTTTAACAAACGCAATTTGACGGTTATTTCCAAGATCGATTTTTGTTGCGAGAATTGGCGGCGATTTCTCTTTCCCCTGAACCGGTTGCCATGCCCAAGATGGATCCGCCGGTAAACCGCGTTCCGGTGTTAATTCCGGTTCCTTGCCAAGATCGACAACAAGTTTGGTTCGTAAAGCCGGAGTTGTCCACGATTCAACAGACCAATGCCGAAAACCACTCAAATCATCAATTACGGAATATTGTTTAATAATTTCGTCCAATTGATTTGGTGTTAATTTTTTTACTTCCGGTTTTTCAACAGCGGCAAGCGAGGCTCGATATTCCTCTTCGGGGTTGGCGTCGAGATCGGCGTAAAGTTTTGAAAGTTCCAGCCGCCGTTTTTCAAATTCAGGATTAACCCAATGCCCCCGATACGGAACATTCAGATCAATCCATGTATAAATTCTGTCCCATGATTCTTTGTCAAGTTGAACACCGTAATGTCCTCTTTTGAGCATTTGAACCAGTTCACTCACACTCGCGTGATAATCCATCGGCGGCAACATATCAAGATCGGGTTCGGGACCGGGACGCCATGTGAACGGATTCAATGCGGAATACGACGTATCCGTGCGCCAATTTCCAGTGTTATGAGCCTCAAACGAAAGCATTTTGCGCTCCGCTTTATTCACATCGTTATGACAGGCAACACAATTTTTTTCCAGCATCGGCTGAATTTCCGCTTCGTAACCGAATGGTCGAGCGTTACCGTAAAACGGCGTAATATCGCTTGGCGGTCGGTTGGCAGCGGCAACCCGTTTATTGGGGGTAACTTCTAACGGCGTCTCATGGCAACCGATACAGGCTTGCTGTTCACCCGGCATACAAAGCGTCCATGACCGCATTAACTGAATCGCCCGCCCCTCCGCATCAAGAACTTGAATCGAAATCGGCGTGTTTGCCGGAATATTGAAACTAGCCGAACCGTCTTCTTCAATCGGAACTGTTCCGAGAATCCGTTTCACATCCCAACTTGAAACCATTCCAACCGATTCATGACCTCCGCTTTTTCGGAAACCGAAATGATAAGCGAAAATCCGCAACGATTTTGCAGTTCCGCGCGGAACGCCTTTAAGCCCGCCGCCCTGATAAACATCGGTGATAAACATTGTTCCCTGTTTATTTTCAGGATCGGTCATATCAGTGCGAACCGGCGGACGCTGCCGTGAAACGATGGGAATAGGTTGGAACAAGGAATCGTTGGGAAGTTCCATAATTTTTGTCATATTATCAAAACGGTCAACAAGATAAAGTCCAAACGTTCTCTGATTGGCAAGTTTCATACTGACAAGAAAATAATTTTCGCTGAGCGGCCAAGGATAAACGAAACGATATTTCCCGGCTCCGCCCTGATTATCGTAAACGTTACCGACCACATCCCGCCCATAACCGGGGATTTCCTGAACACAACCGGTTTGTTCTTTGGGAAAAACACGCGGAAAAACATTGAGATGAGTCAGCGGTGCAGCCCATTCTTTTGAAGTTGGGTCGTAACGCAGAGGGTATTTTGAAGCGAGTTGCGGGTTAATCAACAGAAGCCGTCCTGCTTCGGGAATCCCGCCGCCGCTGGTGTGATGTCCGCTGACCACGCCGACAACCATACTGGAATGCCCCGGAACAGCACGCGGATTTTTGAATGCGGTCGGAAAATAGGAACCGCTTCCCCAGATTGCCCGTTGTTGACGTCCGTCAGGTTGCATCGCGAAAAGGATTCGGCTCATGTAATGCGGAATATCCGAATATTCCCAACGCAAATACATCACACGTCCATCGTGCAACAAACTCGGATGCCAATCGCTGTCTTGTTCAAAAGTGAGTTGCCGGACTTTTTTAGTTTCTGTTGCCACGCGATAAAGATTCACCATCACCCGACCGCCGTTTTCGCAAGGCAATCCCTGCATTCCGGCGGTGGAAGCCGAAACGATTTGTCCTTCTTCGGGCAAATAACAGGAATCAAACCAATCAATATCAGTTTGGTCATCCGGTGTAAGTTCCCGAATATTTTGACCGTCAATTCCAATTTCAAACACCGCCCAACGTCCGTTTTTGTTAATCGACGAAAACATAATCCGTTGCCCGTCAAAATGAAGATCGAGATCGCGGATGATTGCTCCGTCGGGATGCCGATAAACGGGCGTTAATTTTGGTTGTGTTCTCAAGTCGGTGAGTGTAACCAATTCGTTGTCCCAACCTTTTCTTGAGACCGTATCGTTGGTGTAAGCGTTGAGACCGACAAATCCCCAACCTCTTTGTGTATTTCGACGGATTAAGAGAATTTTGTCGAAATCGAGCAAAGGATTAGCGAGAGCGGCTTCGCGTAAAACTTCGTCAAATTCTTTTTGGGCGTCGGGATTTTTTTTCAGATCTTTTTTCTTTTCAGCGGTTTCCTGTAAGCGTTTAAGATATTCCGCACCTTTAGGATATTGTTCGCCAAAAGTTGCGATAAGGTCTTCGACCATTCGTTTTGCGGATTCCGGCGTGTTGACGGGAACACGACCATTATCGTAAGCCCGCGCCGATAAAACGCTGAAAAACAAAACAACACTGAACAAACCGGACAAAACAACAAATCGTAACATCGTCATAATTTTACATAGGGTTAAGAAGTAATGGAAAGTTAATAGTTAATATAGTTAATATAGTTAACTGTTCGCAAGCGTCCTATTGACCGTAACAGATAATTTCCGCTTTGCGGCATTTCACTTTCACTATAATCGACAGATTATAACTATTCACGTCAATAAAATAAAGTAGGGTATTCAAGAGGTTAGGCAATATTTCACGAAAATATCAAACACAACGTATCGCAATTGAATCGGAGTTGTAATTTACGCCAAACCGGACCCATTGTCAAACAGAAAATTTTTCTTTATTTAACAGAATTTAACAGATTTCCGAAGAAATTTCCTAAGTGTGTTGACACTAATGTTTCCAAGTAGTTGTTTCCAAGTAGTTGTTAAACTGGTTAAAAATTTTCTGATTATCTCCCCCAAAATAGGAAACAATCAGGAATGTTCCATAATGAATTTGAACTACGAAAATCACGAATGTTCACGAAAACGATTGTTCCAAATCTTTTCGTGAACATTCGTGATTTTCGTGGTAAAAATAAAGATTAGGGCTAATATCATTGTTCTTTTGCGAAATTAGTGTCAACACTTCCTAGAAAGTTAGCGGCGTGGGCTTGCCCCGCATTGATCGACTTGATCACTAAAACACGGAGTGAACCCTGCCGCTAACTAAATTTGTTAAGAATAAAATTTGAATTATTAGAGAGCCCCAATCACCAATCTGTATCCCCCTTTTCAAGTTTTCTATTTTTCTATTTTTCGATTTCAGTCGAATGAAACCGAATTTTGCGCGGGGCTTGAACTTTACAAACGAAAAGGGACAATATAACCTTTACACTTTAAATTTCAGTTTTCGCTCTAGGGAACTTCTAAAAACTTATTTCTTCACCAACTAAAATCGATTTTAGTCGATTTCGGTCGATTTTAGTCGAAGTTTTTAGAAATTGCCATGAGAAAGATTACTTAATTTTTAATACCTCCTTTCCCTACTTATTTTATTTTTATGAAAATCCGCGATTTATTTGAGCATTACGGAGTTTTGGGCAATCCTTTTGCGGAGGAAGATGCTCAAAACGATGTTGTTTTTAAGAGTTCCTGTATTAAGACTTCATTTCATGCCGCATGGGATAAAATTTACGGCAATCCGTCCGAACCGGCAACTTCGGTTGTTTTTGGCGAAAAAGGTTCCGGCAAGACGGCATTACGGATTCAGATGATTCGGATGTTGACGGAATACAATACCGATCACCCCGAAACACGACCAATTGTTTTGGACTATTCCGATTTGAACCCGTTTATCGACCGGTTTCGTCATCGTTTTCCTCAGGGGCGTAAAATCCAAAAAGTTCTTGCCCGTTGGGAACTCTGGGATCATCTTGACGCGATTTTGTCGCTTGGCGTAACACAAGTAATCGACCGGATTTTAGAACCGAAACAAACCGCCCATCCGGCGGCAGTCGATCTTAAACCGCTGCCGATTGAAAAACTGAACCTCCATCAAGTCCGTGATTTACTCCTGTTGGCGTCGTGTTACGACACATCGCGGAGCGAAAACACGGTAAGCCGTTGGAGCCGTTTAGCGAAGAAGTTGCGGTATCGGACATGGGAATCGCTCGTTTCAAATAATTGGGAAATTTCACTCGGTGTTCTCGGAACATTTATTTCCATCTGGACGGCGTTTCAATGGGCAGGTTTGGGGTTTTTGATAAACCGTTTGTTTTATTTTGTCGTGCTGATTCTTTGGTGTCCATTGTTGCTGAAGATATTGCAGCGTTTTACAAAGGCGTGGTCGATTAAACGTTCACTTCGTGTTTTACCGCATTTGAAATCGAATCTGTTCAAAATTCTCATGCGTCTCCGAAAAACTGATTTTAGCGGAATGCCGTTTCCCGTGTCCGGCAATACCGATAACCGTTATGAAATGCTGGTCAAGTTTCTTGGACTTTGTAACACGCTTGGATTGAACGGATTGATTGTTTTAATGGATCGGGTGGACGAACCGTATCTGATCAACGGTTCGGCGGAATTGATGAAACTGATAGTGTGGCCCATTTTTGATAACAAATTGCTCAAACATGAACGGGTTGGTCTAAAATTGTTGTTACCGAATCAGTTGCTTGAATTTATGGAACGTGAAAGCAAGGATTTTCATCAACGGGCGCGGCTGGACAAGCAAAATCTGATTCGGTCGCTTGATTGGACGGGGGAATCGTTGTTTGATTTGACGAATGCCCGTCTTGCCGCGTGTGCTGCCGACGGCAAATCGCCGAATATTACGGACTTTTTTGAACTATCGCTGGATCGCCGCCGTTTGGTTGATGCGTTTGCCAAACTCAAAGTTCCGCGTCATCTGTTCAAATTTTTGTATCATCTTTTCGGGCAGCATGTCAACAAACACACGGACACGGAACCGGTTTGGAAAATTCCTGAAACGATGTTTGAATCGGTATTATCGCTTTACCTGCGCGACCGCGACGCCGCAGAGCGTAATCTTGGAGTGGTGTAATGATTCGGGTTTTTCTTGCTGATGAACAACCGGTTCTTTTGGCAGGACTTCGTTCCTTTTTTAGCGGAACGGAATTTCAAACTGTTGGCGAAGCAACCAACGGACTTGATTTAATTCATGGAATCGGACGAACTTATCCGCATCTTGTTTTGGTTGACACGAACCAAAATTCGTTTCAGGGATTTTCAGAAAATCTTTTGAACAACAGCAATACAAAACAGTTACGTTGGGAATTTAAAATCATTGAACATTCTGCAACACTGAAATCTGTTGCGAAACAGCGTTTTCTTGAGGAAGTCCGCCGGATATTTTTCAAGGGCAAGCGTTATAAATCACACAAAACAAATGCTCTGACCCGACGTGAAACGGAAATACTCGGTTTGATTGTTCAGGGATTTTCCAACAAGGAAATTGCCCGTTCACTTAGTATTTCACTTGATACGGTCAAGGAACATATTCAAAATATTTTACGTAAAACATCGTTATCGGATCGAACACAAGCCGCACTCTGGGCGGTTCGGCAAGAAATTGTTGCTTTGTAATAATAACAAAAAACAAAAGACTGAAACGGTAGCGACGAAAAACAACATCAAAACAGATTGTTTCATCTTTTGGGGAATAATTTATTTATGTCCAGAGGTAGGCGATGTTTCAGACGCAACGTTGCCTACTTTTGTTGACCTACCAGTGATTCCCCAAAAAAATAATTTATCATAATTTATCAGTGGAATTTTTTTATACGTATGAATATTGGACAAATAACCTCATTTACACCTAATTTTCTTAACAAAACAACCTCAGTAGCCAAAGACACAACATAGATACAACCTTATTACCTCATTAAAAACATAAACGAATAATGAGGTAATAAGGTAATGAGGTTGGTTTTTACGGGATTCATTGCTAC
>JAIRLW010000471.1 GCA_031259095.1 Planctomycetaceae bacterium
CAACTACGGTATGCTGCCCTTTCAGGGCGATCTTATTGGGGATTCTTACCCGCCGCGTTGCGGCGGGCTGGCTTATGTTGCCCTTTCAGGGCGAATACTTTTTTAACCTCAAACAAAAAATTCCGCTGATAGATTACGAGAATTTTTATAAACGGCGTATAAAATTTTACACGTGTTAAATTTTAAACGACAGAAATGATGTTCGTAGGTAAAATACACGCTTTACATTTTGAAATTCGGTGATTGTATTCGTGATACGATGGATTTCAGAATTTTTTAAAACCGTTCATTTCAGTTATTTAGGAGATTTTTTTTATGACAACAAAATCAACACGACGGCAATTTATTCAGTCAACGGCGGGAATGACCACAGCGGCAGTAATCGCGGCTCCGTACATTATCGCTCAGGAATCCAACGGCGCAAACGACCGGATTGGTATTGGTTTTATTGGAACCGGCGGACGTTGCGGGGCGCATCTTGGGATTATTAACAGTTTCAAAGGACAGGGAATTGCAGAACCGGTTGCGGTATGCGACGTTTACCGTCCGAGACTGGTTAACGCTTCGCAGAAAACCGGAAACTCCAAAATGTACGACAAACACGAAGACCTTTTACAAGATAAAAATGTTGACGTTGTTTGTATTGCGTCGCCGGATCATCATCACGCTTATCACGCCATTGACGCTATCAATGCCGGTAAAGATGTGTTTTGCGAAAAACCGTTAACGCATTGGTCGCAATTCGAGTTGGCAAAGAAAATCGAACAAGTTGCCAAAGAGAAAGGTAAACTCGTTCAAGTTGGTACGCAGCACATGGCAGACGATAATTATCCGAAAATTCGAGAATTGATTCAAAATGGAATTATTGGTAAACCGGTTCAGGTTGAATGTGGTTATTTCCGGCGCGGCGATTGGGGAGAACGAATGTCGATTCCTGATCCGAATGCAAAACCGGGTCCCGACTTGAATTGGGAACGTTTTCTCGGCGACGCCCCCAAAACAGATTTTTCCGTTTCCCGTTTTTTCCAATGGCGGCTCTTTTGGGATTACGCGGGCGGTCCGGCAACCGATTTGCTTGTCCATACGTACACGCCGGTGTTTTGCGTTTTGGGATTAGATTTTCCGGTTCGCGTTTTCGGCGGCGGCGGAACATTTCAGTACAACCGCGAAGTTCCCGATCAATGTAATATTATCGCCGATTACAACAATGGTCCGTCGGTGGTGATGACTAATTCGTTGTCGAATCACGTCGATAAAGAAACCGTCATTCGAGGAACAGACGGACTCATCAAATGGGGAATGATTCAAGGTTCAAAAGCCGATTACGATAAAGGAGTGCGTATCGTGCCGTTCGCAAAAGGTAAAGAAGAAATCAAAATCCCTTGGGCTGGAAACGGCGATACCGGAAAACTTTGGAAAAATTTACTGGAATGTGTTAAAACACGCCAAGAACCAATGTGTCCGATTTCGTTGGCGGTTCGTGTTCAGGCTCCGCTGTCCATGGGAATACTCTCCCACCGCGAAAATAAAGTCGCCATCTTCGACTTCGAAAAACAATCCATCAATATGAACTAAAATTGTTTATGCAGGAAAATCAAGAGGTAGGTTGCCTGAATCAGATTCAATACGGCAATCGGGGTATTCCGTGCGTTTGGGTATCTAATTTCCTGCCGATCCCAGGGGCAAGTCGGCGAGCGCCGACGCGATGTTTCGGGCGAAACATCGCCTACCTATCAACTATTCCTTTAACTTTCAAAAGAAAACAATGAAAACTAGTTACATTTTTATTTTGAGTGTTGTGTTGTCAACGATACCGTTTGCCAACGCGATTGAAAATACGAACCACACCATAACGTCGGGAACATTCGGCGTTGCGTGGTTGGACAGTAACGGAATTGTTCGGGTCTTTGACGGACAAACAGTTACCGAACCGGTTCCGAAGGTCAAAATTTACATGGCCGCAACAGCGGATCTTCTCGAAGAAGGAAGCGATCAACTGTTATTCCTCGACGACGCACGAAAATCGTTACACCTTTACAGTTTTAAAACGAAAAAGTTATTAGGACCGTTTGGGAATAACATTAAAACTTTTGCAACCGGACAATGGTCAGGCGAGGAATCATTTCCTTCCTTGTTTGCGAGTACTTTTTCCGGTAATTCTTTCCGTTGGACGAAAGAAGTTATGGAAAAAGGTTGGTTGCCGGTTCCCGGCGATTTCGTGCAAGTAACATCGGGAAAATTAAATCCGAATAATAAGTTTGACGACTTCATTGTTGTTACCGACGGTAACCTTTACTTTTTTTCGCCTAAGTGGTTGACCTATTCAAGAGGAAGCATGGACGACAATATTGTTGCTTTATTGACCGGCAATTTTACCGATTCGCCGGCTGACGATATTATTGTATCAGATCGATTAGGTTTTACCTATTTGTGTCTGCTTCAAAATCACACTGTTGAAAGTTTAACTGCTCAAAAAGTAAGTTGCATGACGCTTGGCAAAAACGGAGAGAATCTAGATTCGCTTTATGCGTTGGATAATAGAAAAAAACCGATTGTTTATAACCGTGAATCAAAATCGTGGAAAGACGTTCCGTTCCAAAACGCTTTTTCTTGTACGGATATTATTACGCGAACCGATTCCGACGGCAAAGGACATGAATTGTTTGTTGTCGGTAATGAAAATCTTTACCAAATTGCCGCAGACGGGACAGTGAAACAATTATCAGATCAAAAAGCGTCAAAGATCATGTTGAAAAGCGGTGATAAAATCATTGCGGATTATCGTTTTGGCAATGTTCCGTTTAAACCGTATATTGAAAAATTACGAACGCTGTCGGGACGTAATATTTTGCGTGACGCTCCTTACGATCATTTACATCATCACGGATTGATGTTTGCGATTGCGGTCAACGGCTGTAATTTCTGGGAAGAATCGTCGCCGAAATACGGCAAGCAAATTACGGTTTCAATAAATCCGCAACCCGAAGTCGAAACTTCTTCTTTGGAATCGGAACTTGATTGGAAGAATGGAGATTCGAAAACGTTAATTAAAGAACACCGTAAAATTTCCGTTTCTGCCGAAGAAAATGTTACGCTGCTGGATTGGCAAACGACATTGAATGCGGGCGAACATGGTGTGAATCTTGATAAAAGTAATCATCATTATTTTGGTCTTGGTTTACGTTTTGATCAGACGATGGACAAAAACGGTCGGTTTTTCAGTGATTCCACGTCCAACAAGTTTGACGTCGTGCGTGGTGATGAACGTTTAACGGAATGTAAATGGATGGCGTACACGGCGAAGTTAAACGGTGAACCGGTAACTGTTGCGGTATTTGGTCATCCGTCTAATCCGATTCCGACGATGGCGTTTACAATGGGCGATTCCGGCAAGAGTTTTGCGTATCTTGGTATCACGCTCAATCTGCATCGTCAACCGGTTGAAATGAAACCGAACAGCTCGTTGACATTCCGTTACCGTGTTGCCGTTTGGGACGGAGAGGTAACGCCGGAAACTGTTTCAAAATTTGGGACGAGTGGTTTGTGATGTGTGGTTTGTGACGCAAGCGGAACTTTAGTACAAACGTTATAAATCCGCTTGCGGCACAAATCCCAAACCGCCAACCACAAATCCCCAATCCCAAACCGCAACAAAAATATGTTTTTTCGTCTTTTTACACTTGGCTGTAAGGTGAATCAATACGAAACGGAATATATTCGTACCGGTTTATTGCGGCTTGGTTACACAGAATCCGGTCCGGGACATGCGGCAGATATTGTTGTGGTCAATACTTGTACGGTAACGTCGGAAAGTGAGATGAAAGGACGAAAGGCAATCCGTAAACTGATTCGTGAAAACCCGGATGCGGAAATTATTGTTATGGGATGTTCTGCCGTTCATAACAGTAAATCGTTACTGGAGATTAACGGAGTTTCAAAAATTATTTCCGATAAGCGTGAAATTCCTGAATTTTTAAGGAGTCTTGGTCTGACGGAATTACCGGACGGAATTCAATCTTTTGGAGAACGTCATCGGGCTTATGTTAAAGTTCAAGATGGTTGTCGGGTTGGTTGTTCGTATTGCATTATTCCCAAAGTACGCCCAACACTTCAAAGTCGTCCCGAAAACAATGTCCTTGAAGAAATTCGAACTCTTTCACGAAACGGTTATCGTGAAATTGTTTTAACGGGAATTCATCTTGGACATTACGGAATGGATTTTGAGAACAGTAACAACAATCTGGCAACATTGGTTCGTCGAATTGTTGCGATGGAGGAACCGTTTAGGCTTCGGATTTCAAGTCTTGAGGCAGTTGAAGTTTCGGAAGAATTGATTGATCTGATGCTTCAAAATCCGCAACGAATTTGTCCCCATCTTCATCTTTCCATGCAAAGCGGTAGTGACGAGGTGTTACGCCGAATGCGGCGACGTTGGCTTTCTGAACCGTTTATTCGGCGTTGTGAAGAAATCGTTACACGTTTTGATCGTCTTGCGTTGACGACTGATATTATCGTTGGTTTTCCGGGTGAAACGGAGGAGCAATTTGCAGAAACTTGTCGAGTTGTTGAACGGTTACAATTTTCGAAGATTCATATTTTCCGTTTTAGTCCGCGCAAAGGAACGGAAGCGGCAACATTTTCCGATCCGGTTCCGCCGCCGATTCAACGAATTCGGGCTGCGCAACTTGCGGAAATTGCCAAACGACTGCGAACTAATTACGCCGCCTCTTTGGTTGGAACAACTCTTTCCGTTTTATTTGAAACAGTTCATGGCGGAACGGCAGATCGTTATCTAGACGTTCAGTTTCAAAAAACACTTGATCCGTCAACACTGGGACAAATCAAAAATGTTCAAATTTCTTACGCACACGGCGGAACATTATTCTGTAATGAAAATAACTGATTGTTTCACCTTTTGGGAGATATAATTTTTGTAATATATCAGTGGAATAATTTATTTTTTAACGATTCCCTTGTTTTTTTTTGTTCCGCGTGTTCTGCGATCTTTTGTGTATTCTGCGTTTAAATTGAACACAGAATACGCAAAATATCGCAGAAAT
>JAIRLW010000473.1 GCA_031259095.1 Planctomycetaceae bacterium
ACCGCAAATGCATAAGGTCAATCAATTGAATTATTTTTTGATCGTTGGTTTGTCTGACGTAAAAAGTCATCAGATCCGCCATCAATTCCGGTTCGACGAGAAACCGTCTGACAAGTAAATCGTGTGGATGGGCAAGTTCATTATTGGTCATCGGAAACACCTTTATACTTCATTACTTCATTACTTCATTACTTCATTGTGTTGGATTTATTTTAACGGATTACAGAGGAAATTGTCAAAGTTTATTATCAATTTATTCAATTAGCGCGGGATGTTTTCCGCTGTTAAGTCGGCGATATAAAAGCTGCCGTAAGTATGGACGCGGTCGATTTTATGTAACTTTTGTGCTGTTTCCATATCCAGTTTCAGAATTTCTCCGAGATTTTTTTTCTGACCGTTTATTTTAACAGGAACGGTATCAATATATTCTGTTCGGAGTCCGCCGCTTCGCCAAAGGATTCGGGTTTGATCGGCGGCACGGTCAAGAATGGCAGCCCACTCCGCAACTAACGCATCATAAAGATGATACGATAACCAGTCCATGTGATCCAGAAGAACAAAACGGGAAATCTTAACATCATGTTTTCGCAAAAATCCTTCCACCGTATTAGAATGCGTCGTGATTCGGTCAACCAGTCCGCCTTTCAACGCTTCAAAGTTTTTCTGTTCCAGATATTCGGGACAACAATTCGGCGTGTAACTTCCGGTCGCATAAACACGCCAAAAATAATTGTCGCGTGTCGGCAATGTTCCAAACACAGAATCCAAACAGTCTTGAACAAATTTGACAATACCGCCGTCATATTGTGTTTCGATTTGTTTCCGTTGCGCACGCGGAACGCCAAGAAGTGAAAGTGTTGTATCTCGGTTGATGATAAAACGAACCAACCGACTCCATAGTTTTTCGCGCATTTTATTGAACCAAAGATCGCGTTGTTCTTCCAATGTTTGTGCATTGAGAATGTCGTGAACATAGCCGCGTAACTTATAACGGTCAACGAAACTATTGATAATTCGTGCAAAAGTTCCGGTTGTTCCGCAAAAATAAAAACTTTTACGTTTACCGTCAAAATATTTTCGGATACGGGAATCCCAATATTTCCGTGACCATTGCGAAAGATCTTGACGCAATTTCGCCAGATAAATTCCCTTGACGCCGATCAATCGTCCATTACCGAACATCTGGAAAAATGTTTCATAATCAAGATTCCGAATGGCGGACATTTTCAGTTCCAGCAACGCATTTTGACGCGGATTCATATCCACCGCGTAAACGTGGTTTAATCCGGTCAAAGCGTAAGAAAGAGCGTTACAACCCGCCGACGTGATTACGAGCAAATTATCATCCGGCTTTAAATTGAGAACTTGTTTGTCGAGTCGCGGATCTTCCCAACAAGTGTTGTACACGAGATTATTGCCGTGAACGATCCGAAAAACACGACCACTCATCCATTCACTAATACGATTCATAATATAATAACTGATAAAAATTAAATTGGGAGTTTGTTGTGTGGGGTTTGTGGTTTGTGTCGCAAGCGGAACGTCGACGTTTGCTTAATATCCGCTTGCGTCACAAATCACAAACCACCAATCGCAGATTAGTATATCAGAATCCATAAAGAAAAAATAGAGACCAAAAGAAAAAATAATATTTCAGAATGTCTCTAACAATTCGTTTTTAATCACAAAATTATTTGTCCCAATTTGTCCCTGACGTCCCTAAAAACAATCTTTCAGGAAAAAAGTTGACTACCTTGTCTTTACCAACCAGTGATTGTTCCCAAATGTCAAAACAATCAGGAACATTCCGCAAAATCTCGATAATTGGAATCGTCGGCGTTTGTTGTATTTTTCTTGGACGTCAAAATTACATTGCCGATAATTTTTACAAACGCAACCGGATAATTGTAATATCTCTCTTGCGCGGTTGCGCAGAATGTAACTCCAGTTATGACCGCCATTTCAACTTATCAATCTTACGGTTCGACCTTTTCATCGGTTCCGCCCACTGGTGCGGTACCGTCACAGGGAGCGGTGTTGTCCTTTTCTTCCCCAATCCGTAAAACCTACACCATGTATTATGGCACAAAAAGCGCAACATTTACGCCAACACCTTACCCGAAAGAGTCGTCTGGAACTTATCATCTCACAACTCCTGTTAAAATAACCAAACCGGAAGTTGCCCGACAAAGCGCGGTTTCCTATCAAAAAAATGTTACACCACTTAAAACATCCCAAGTCCGAATCTACGGAAACACCACTTCCGAAATGTCCGTCTATAAACCGGGCAACAATACCGCAGCGGCATGGTATTCTCCAACAAAAGGAAAAATAGTTACCGGCAATACTTTTTGTCCTACCTGTCCGCAATCAAGATAAAACCGTAACTTTCTATCTTTTATTAACCCCATCGCGTCATCGCCGCAGCAAAAGGTACGATTTAGAGATCATCTCATGAGCGCGGGGCAAACCTGCACCGCTAAGGCAGCGCGCAAGAATAAGTTGATCAGAGGTGTGATAATTGAGTATGGATATTGTGTTTTGCAACATTAATCTAACACGAAATAGTATTTTCCTTATGCCCTGAAAAGGAGTTAAGATTACTATTGTTACCATGACGGTGTTTTGTATAAGTTTGTGTTCCAGACAATATGAAAAATTAAATAGACAATTACGGCAATTGGTATTATCTGCCGTTTGGTTATCTGATTTCCTGCCGTTCTCAGGGGCAAGGTCGCCTAACCTGATAAGTTGCTTACCTGATAAGTATACCGTTTTCCTTTTAAAACCTGTTTTATCTTTTCGTTTAACTCCGCAATTTAAGATGTTTTTACAGTTCAAAAACCGGTTTTTAAAGTGAAAACGGTATAAAAAGGCTGTTTCTAACCGCTTTTAACCGCGAAATAAAGGACGCCCTAGAAAAATATTTAATCGGTCTTGATTTTAATGCAAAATAAAGAGATAATAGCCAATCCGTTAGAGTTCACAGAGTTTTTAACCGTAGAAATATACGGTTTACCCTGAACGAATCATTTACGCGATACCTTTTAATCATTCCATTTCATATTACCAACCAATCATTGTACCCAACCAATTAACAAAAACTAATGATACATAGATGGACGTAAACTTTCGTAGATGGTTTAAAAAATTTAAAACATTAAAAATAATCTACGTTAATTTATTTGTGAAAATCTGTGGGAAATATTATGAAGTGGTATTTTTATAGGTTTCCAAGTCAACCCCCATTCCCCATTTTCAGGAGCAAAATCAATGCATACAAAACATTTTATTTTCTTTGTTGTTGTTTGTTTATCCGTTATCGCGGTGATGATTTCAAATCACACTGTTTTTGCGGCGGATAGTTATAAGGGACCTTTCGATTTAGCGGCAACTCAAGACGGTTCAAAAATTTATATTGCCCATTTCGACGCCAATGAAATTGCCGTGTTTAATACGGCGGAAAACAAAATCGTTCAGACAATTCCTGTTGGTAAAGAACCTACCGGAATCATTTTAAGTCTAGACGAAAAAACACTTTACGTTACCTCCGGCGGTTATCGCGGATTGGTTCAGGCGGTTGACTTGGCAACCGGTAAAATTGTCAATGAAGTTGCCGCCGGTCATACGCCGATGGGTCCCGCCATCACGCCCGACGGGAAAAAGATTTTTGTTTGTAATCGTTTTAATAACGACGTCAACGAATATGATTTGCCGGAATTAAAACTTGTTCGCCGTATTAAAGTGATTCGTGAACCGCGCGGCGCAGTTATTACAAAAGACGGCAAAACAGTTTACGTTTCCAATGCCGTACCGAATGATGTTGCCAATATACCGGAAAATCCTGATGCACTGATTGACGTGTCGGCTGAAATCACCGCGATTGATGTTGCCGCCGGAACGTCAAAAAATATTCGGCTTCCAAA
>JAIRLW010000527.1 GCA_031259095.1 Planctomycetaceae bacterium
CGGCGGATGATAAGCGATAGGCATTCATAAGTTGACCTCATGCTCATCAGTATAAAATTCAGTATAAAATATCCGTCAAATCTTGTCAATATCTATTTTTTAAAGTGACTGCGGTATAACAAGATAGATTCGTTTTCCGTTAATTCGGACAAACGCAGTTCCTCCATTATTTCCCATTTTGGGCGGTGTAGAGTTCTTTCCCATGATTTTTTCCTTTCGTGTTTGTAGTTTTATCTCGATTGGGCTTTTTAATTTATCCAAATCTGGACAAATCAAGACTCAAAAGCACGAATCATGCGAACAGAAAGATTTGTTATAAACCCTTATAGTAAAAGGTCTTATAATAATCACATAACGAAAATAAAACCTTTGGTAAAAGGTCGCCTACCTTGTATTTTCATATTACCGCCATAAGTCCCTAATATCCTTATAAAAAGGGACTTTAGGGATGATAGGGACAAATGAGTTGATAGTGGAGAGTGGATAGTGAGACGTACTGCGATACTATCAACTCTCCACTATTCACTTTCCACTAATTCTGTGGTATATTTTGGCGATTGAAAAATTTTCTTGGTCAATTTTTGATTATTTTGTTAAACGATTTTTCATTTTTTTACTTAATTTTTTTACTTAATATGCCCAATTTTTTTAGTGATAATCAGGACATTTGTTTTCTTTTTGACTATTTTGATCTTCGGGAACTTGCCGCGATTCAGGAGCGTGAAACACTAAACGGCGATGCGGATTATCTGCCGGACAGTCTTGACGATGCGATTGACAATTACCGTCGGATTCTTGAAATCGTTGGCGAACTTTCAGCGGAAACGCTTGCTCCGAATGCCGAACAGATTGACGCCGAAGGGAATACGCTCAATCCGGACGGAACCGTAACACTTCATCCGTTGGTGCAACAAAATCTGGATCGGTTTACTCAAGCCGATCTGATGGGATTTACGTTGCCGCGAAAATATGGCGGTTTGAACTGCCCGATTCTGATTTACACGATGGCAACCGAGTTGGTGGCACGCGGCGACGGTTCGTTTATGAACATGTTCGGACTTCAGGGAATTGCCGATACCATCTATGCTTTTGCTTCCGATGAAATCAAAGACGAAGTGTTGCCGAAATTTTCGTCCGGCAGTGTGACGGGGGCAATGGTGTTGACGGAACCCGATGCGGGAAGCGATCTGCAAGCAGTTCGGTTACGCGCTGACCAATTGCCGGACGGCTCTTGGGTTTTGAACGGCGTGAAACGGTTTATTACCAACGGTCGCGGTGAAATCTTGCTGGTTTTGGCGCGAAGTGAACACGAAATCAAAGACGGACGCGGTTTGAGTTTGTTTATTTGTGAACGTTCTCCGGCAGTGAAGGTTCGTTGTCTTGAAAAGAAACTTGGCATTCACGGCAGTCCGACCTGTGAATTGGTGTTCGATAACACTCCGGCACGGTTAATCGGTGAACGTCAACGCGGTTTGATTACTTATGTTTTAGCGTTGATGAATGGGGCAAGACTTGGAATTGCGGCGCAATCGCTTGGTATTGCGGAGGCGGCGTATCGTTTGGCGAGAATCTACGCTCATACTCGTGTTCAGTTCGGCGCGCCCATTGAACGACTTCCACCGGTTGCAGAAATGGTTGTCGGAATGCAGATTCGGATTGAAGCGATGCGGGCATTGACTTATGAAACGGCGCGGGTTTGCGATCTGGAAAATAACATTAACCGTCTGCAGGAACGTCACGCCGATCAACTCTCCGATACGGAAAAAAAAGAATTCAAACAGACCAGCCGGATGTACAAACGTCTCAATGCCATGTTGACGCCGATGAGTAAATATTTTAGTGCGGAAGGCTGTATTTCGGTTGCGTCCGATGCAATTCAGGTACTTGGCGGAAGCGGTTACATTAAGGATTATCCCGCAGAACGGTATTTACGCGACGCCCGAATTACAACCATTTACGAAGGAACAAGCCAATTACAAATTGTTGCGGCAATTAAGGGAATTACGAGCGGTGTTTTTATTACTTATCTTGATTCCTTTGAAAAGAAAACCTACGACGATCCGAAACTTGAAAAACTCAAGTCCATTTTAATCAAAGGACGTGAAGAGATTCAATCGGCGGTTGACTTTGCCAAATCGCAAAGCGGCACTTATGTTGAGTTGATTGCCCGACGACTTGTTGACGCCGCTATTGCGGTGCTTGTCGGACATTATCTTCTTGGTCTGGCAACAAAAAATGAACGAAAAAAACATACCGCCGAATGGTTTGTTGCACAAAACGAGTCGGTTGTAACAATGAAATGTGTTCAAGTTAAGCAGGGCAATTCAGCCGTTATTGACCGCTACGGACTTCTCGCCGGTTCTGTTCCAACAACATAAAGGAAACTTCTAAAAACTTCGGCTAAAATCAACCAAAATCGATTTTAGTTGAATTGGGTTGATTTCGGTCGATCAAAAAACAAGGTGATGTTTCGGCGAAACGCCGCCTACGCTTGACTTCACCGCTACTGAATAATTACAAAAGTAGAATAAACCGTTATCCAACGAGAGGAGAAACTATGAACGGTTACGAAAGAATTCGGGCAACTTTAGAAAGACAACCGACCGATTGTCTGGCGTTTATGCCGATTACCATGATGTTTGCGGCGGATCAAACCGGCGTTTCTTACGGTCAGTACACTTCCGATTATCGACTGCTTGTCGAGGCACAATTGGAAACTGCACGGAAATTTGAGATTGATCATGTTTCTTGTATCAGCGATCCGGCACGAGAAGCGGCTGATTGCGGCGGTACGATTCATTATTTCGACGACCAACCGCCTGCGGTTGACGAATCCAACGCATTGCTTACCGATAAAACCCTGTTGAAAACACTCACAATTCCTGATCCATTTCGGAAAGGCAGTCGCATGGAGGATCGGGTTCAGGCGGTACGATTATTTGCGGAAAAAGTCAAAGGGGAACGTTTTATTGAAGGTTGGGTGGAGGGTCCTTGTGCCGAAGCCGCTGATCTTCGCGGAATCAATAATTTGATGACCGACTTTATTGATGATCCGCAATTTGTACAAGAACTGTTCGGATTCAATGTTCGTATGGCAACCGCGTTTGCTCAAGCCCAAATTAACGCCGGCTGTGATATTATCGGTATCGGAGACGCTGCCGCGTCCTTAGTGGGACCGCGGCTTTACAAAAATGTTGTGTTTCCGTTTGAAAAATTGCTTGTCGAAAATATTCATGCGGCGGGTTGTCGGGTTCGGCTGCATATTTGCGGTAACATCAATCGAAGTTTAACGGAAATTGGTCAAATTGGTTGCGATTTAGTTGATCTTGATTCAATGGTTTCTATTGAAAAGGCACGGCAAGAAACCGGTGAAGAACAAGTTTTAGATGGGAATCTTGATCCGGTCAAAGTATTGCGAAACGGAACGCCGGAACAAATTCAAACGGCATTGGCAGAATGTTTTCACCAAGCCGGAATGAATTACATTGTTGGGGCAGGTTGCGAGGTTCCGCGTGACACTCCGCACGAAAATCTCCGAGCAATGCACGATTTCGCACGACAAAACAGAAGAACCATAAATTAAATTACCGGAAAATTACCGGATTGTTTCAGAAAATTATTTGTCCCATTAGTCCCTATTCGTCCCTCATGTCCCTAAAATTTCAGTGTAAAGACTAAATGGGACAATCAAGGACAATAATCAAGGACAATAATACTTTAAATCAAATGTTCAAAACAGTTTTGCGTAAAGCGGCGAGGATTGTAGAAGTTCTTCGTGAGTTCCGACAGCCATAATATTTCCGTCGTCCATCAGAACAATTCGATCCGCCAACGTAAGAGCCGATAAACGATGTGTTACCATAATCGTTGTTCGTCCTTTTTTGAATTTTGACAGCGCGTCGTGAATCATTTTCTCGCTGGTAATATCAATTTGACTTGTTGCTTCGTCAAGAAGGAAAATGGGCGGATTGCGTAAAATCGCTCTTGCTAACGCAATACGTTGACGTTGACCGCCGGAAAGTTGTCCGCCGGCAGGTCCCACGATGGTCGCGTAACCGTTGGCTAATTCTGCTTCGATAAAATCATGGGCGAAGGCGAATCGGGCGGCTTCGATAATTTCTTCTGTGCTTGCCGAAGGACAACCATAACGGATATTGTTCAAAACCGTATCGTTAAACAATACAGAGTCTTGAGTGACCAATCCGATTTGCCGGCGTAAATCACGAATCCGAACTTCGGTAATCGGTAAACCGTCAATCAGAATTCGACCCGAATTGGCGTCGGCAAATCGCGGAATCAGATTCAACAGCGTGCTTTTACCGCAACCGCTGGCTCCAAGAATCGCAACACATTCGCCAAATGGAATGTCAATCGAAATATTTTTGAGAATCGGACGGTTTTCGTCATATTGATAACAAACATTTTCAAAACGGATGGATTGATGATGTTTCGGCAAAGGAATTGGACGATCAATTTCCTGAATCAGAACGTTCCGGTCAATTAACGTGTAAATCCGATCTGCAGCGGCGGATGCAGATTGAAACAACGTGAAAATATCCGACAACTTACGAGCCGGATCCGCAGAACCTGCTAAAAGACCGAAAAAAAGAAGAAGTTCGCTAAAACTCATCGGTTCAGTAAGCATTGTTATTCCAAAAAGAATTGTATGGTCGCCCATAAGAAGATACGCTCCAACAACAATAGCAATACAAATCATCAGGATACCAAACAGTTCCGTCAACGGATTGGTTAACGATTCATATTTTGCTATTTTAATGGCTTTAGCGCAGTAAGTCCGATTGATCCGGCGAAATTTAGCCCGTTCAAAATTTTCCTGAGTGAATCCTTTAACCACGCGGATTGACCGGAATGTTTCTTCGAGTTGTCCGTAAAGATTGGACATTTCTTCCATACTGCGCCGAACAACCCGTTTGATGGAACACGCGAGCCATCGGATACAAACGGCGGCAAGCGGAACAAGGAGCAATGTTACCAAAAGCAGTTGCCAACTAAGATAGGCTGCGCCTGCCAGACAAACCAGCATCTTAATCGGTTCACGAATTAATTTGCCGTAAATAACGTTTAAACCGGAGGTTAGGATTGACATATCGTTCGTGAAACGGCTCATGGCGTCGGCGATTCCTTCACGATTAAAATAATTGACTTCGTAATTGAGAACTTTTCGGAAAAACTCTTCACGAATTTCCATTGCTGTTTTTTGGGCGATCCATGCGGAAAGAATTCCGTGAACGATGATAAAAATAATTTTAACAATGGTGCCGATCAAAATAATGCCTATTAAAAACAGCACTGTTTTGAAGGGATCATTGGGAGTGTACTTTTGTGCAAGAGGTTGAACCCAACGCAACCAAGAATCCCAATACTGCAACCGCTCCAGCAATTTGGTTTTTTGGGCAATCTGGCGTTTTTTTACCGATGAGGCAGATTGAAGAGTTTGAAGTTCTTTTACGGTTGACCGGATTTTTTTTTGATTAGCCAGTGTTTGTTGTCCGATCCATGTTGTGAATGTACTATTTTCTTCCAGACAGATTTCTGAAATAGGATAGACAACCGCCGCAATATTTCCTCCCCAGAGCAAACCGACCATCCACGCACAAAAAATAACTGAAACCAGAAGAAAACGATATTTGAACGTCCGTTTTATTGCACGAAAAAAATTTACCATAACACACCTTGCGTGAAAAATGACAAAAAAGATAGATCATTATACGTCTCTGGATAGTCAAGGACAAGAGGTGTTACGATCATTTTCTTTTTATGTAAATTGCCTAAACATCGTAATATTAAATGCCGAAAAATATAGCGTGGTAATTTTAACGGACTGGGAAATTTAAGGTGAATATAACAGGATATAAGGATTATCGATTGAGGAATGGCGAAAAAATTGCAAAATTTTGTTTGAAATTTTACGTCGATTCCTTTTTTATCTTGTATATTTTGTTCAAACAATGCTATTCAAACAAGATGTTTGTTTGAATAGCCGATTGATAGGTTTACTTGAATCCGATTAAGAGATTTTGTAGTTTTTCGAATGTTCGATTAACTATTTATTTTTAAAAGTGTTCCATAAAAAATTCAGTGTTGTGCGAAGTCGCCACACCGGAGTCCTAAACCCAAATAAGGAGAGAAAGAATGTCGAAAAAGATCATGTTACCAGCTCTATTCCTTTTGCTGGTATGTTTTGCTGGTTCCTTCGCTGTTGCCGGCGATTGTGAACCATGCCAACAGGTCAAACCATGTGAACAAGCGGAAGCCGTTGCTGTACAACCGTGTGAACCTGCTGCTTGTGAGCCATGTGAAGCGGTTTGTAAAGTGAAGAAACCATCTCTCACTTTGCTTGATCGTATTCTTGGTAAAAAAGAGCGGTCATGTACGCCGTGCGGTCCTTGTGATCCGGTGGCGCCTTGCGAAAAAGCGGCTCCGAAGGCTTGTGAAAAGGCGGAAAAAGCGGTAACACCATGCGAAAAAATCACACCGCCGAAAGCATGTGAAAAAGTAACGCCCAAAGCGTGCGAAAAAGCGGCTCCAGCGCCTTGTGAAAAGGCTGCGCCAAAAGCGTGTGAAAAAGCGGCTCCGGCTCCTTGCGAAAAGGCTGAACCAAAGGCTTGTGAAAAAGCGGCTCCGGCTGCCTGTGAAAAGGCTGAACCGCAACCGTGTACTCCGCCCGGCTTGTGAAAAAGCAAAACCAGCCGCTTGTGAAAAGCCGCACCGGAAGCCTGTGCGCCCCAAGCGTGCGAAGTGCTTGCTCCGCCCTGCACAAGATAATGATAGAGAACCTCTCAAAATTTGCGTTTTGAATCACAGAATCAAATTTATTTGTCCCAATTGTCCCTAAAGTCTTAATGTCCCTGAAATTAAGGCTAAGGGACGATAGGGACAAAGGGAACGAATGGGATAAATTATTTTTAAACCATAGTGTTTAGGCAATGGTAATAGGTCTTTTTGGCGGTTTGCACTATTTATAAAAACTGCGGACGCGCATAATTGAATCGAATCCTCCGAGCCGGATACAGTCATCAATACAAACGAGCGCCGGATCGCCTTCTTCAAGAATTTCATAACTGCGTCTAACGGAACCGATCACAAAATCGAGTCCCAATGGCATAGCACGAGTTAAAAACGCGCTTTCAAGCGGTCCTTTAACCAGTGAACCGTCTTTTCGTTTTGGCGGAAGCATCACGGTGAAATTACTTAATCCGACTGAAGCGTGAAAACCGTCAAATTGCGGATCGTCGTGAATTAATTTTAACGCGGCAAGAAGTCGGGCTAAATTGCCTTCGCTGTCCGAACCAACCGGAGCAATTCCCGGATCAAAAATCAAATCATTGTTCGGAATTCCTGCTTTTTTCGCTTCTGCAAGCAGCAGTTTTGCGGCGTCGTAAGTTTCCTGAGCGGTATGACATGCTCCGGCTTTGCCGTCTTGTATTGTTTCGGAGATTAAAAGAATTGGTCGAAACGGTTTAATTTTATACAGTTCGAACATTTCCTTTCGAAGCGGGGAAATCGAATTGAGTAACGGTTGCCCGACAGAATTGTCGTAGGCTTTCAATCCGGCTTCTGCCAGAACCGGATCGGGCGTGTCGATAGAAAGAGGTTTACGTGTTACCGTTTGAACCGCACGAACAATTTCCGCCAGAAACTCAGCCGGACGACCACCAACATTCACATCAATATAAGTGGAACCTTTTTCATCCTGAAAGGTCGCCAGTTCCTTAATACCGTCGATATTACCGTCTTCGAACAGTTGGCGAGTGGAAGGAACAGAATCGTTAATAGATTCACCGATAATTTTAATTTCAGCCTTTGGCATGGTTTTTGTTTTAATAAACTAATAAACAAGGTTTAGTCAAAAAATACGATAAATGGTTATGAGGAGGAATCTTCAAAACACTTATTTTTTACCGTACACCTCTTTGGGATTGAAAACACGTTCACCGACAATTCTGAAACCGTCGGGAATTATTTCACGAAAAAAGCAGGATTTATAACCTTCATGACAGGCAGCGCCGCCGATTTGTTCGACTTTCAGCAGGATGGTATCGGCGTCGCAATCGAGAAACACGCCGGAAACTTTCTGGACATTGCCGCTTTCTTCACCTTTTCGCCACAGTTTATTCCGGCTGCGGCTGAAATAAACGGCGTTTCTTGTTTTGAGAGTTTCGTTGTAGGCTTCTTCGTTCATGTAAGCCATCATCAACACTTCACCCGTTGCCGCATCTTGAGTCACAACCGGCACAAGATTACCACATTTCACAAAATCGGGACGTAATAAATTCATATTGAGTATAAAAAGTTAATAACAGTTAGCGATTAAAAAATTACAAAGCGAAATTGTAGTCTAAATAGAAAATCTACGCAATCCCCCAATTTTCAGATTGGGGAATCTCTAAAAATTCATTTTTTCACCACAACATTTTATGAAAAATCATTTGTCCCTCATGTCCCTTTAGTCCCTAATGTCTCTCAAAAAAGGACTTTAGGGACTAAAGGGACAATTGGGACTCATGGGACCAATAATCAATTGATGTAATCTATCAGTGGAATTTTCACATTACATTATTTTTATTAGCCCCGATAGGGGCGTGATGTGCATAACCGGCGGTGCAGCGCAGCGCAACCGCCGGAGGTTGATCCCCACAAATCGCAGCCCTGCAAGGGCGGGATATTGATACTCCGGTTGATAATCCCGCCCCTAGCGGGGCTTTGGTGATGGGCCGTGTTGTACCGTAGGTTGCGCTGCGCTACACCTACGGTTATGCACCTCTCGTCCCTGCGGGACTAATACAAATAACGAATTACGGAAAATTCCACTGATAGATTACCAATTGATCAATTAATCAAAATAATTAAAAATCTTTTAGCAAACGATATTTTTAGAGATTCCGCTGATAGATTACGAAATTTTTTGTAATCTATCAGCGGAATATCCCAAAGGTTTCAAGTTCATTTTTTACCAACCTTATTTTCAACCTAATTTTTCTTACAAAACAACCTCAGTAGCAACAAGTTCCCCAAAGTACAAACCTCATTACCTCATTAAAAACGTAAACGAATCATGAG
>JAIRLW010000552.1 GCA_031259095.1 Planctomycetaceae bacterium
CAAAAAATATTTTTTGTGTTATTTTTTTTGAACAATAATTGATTTGTCCTTGAATTTCCAGATTATTCTGAAAAAAATCATGTTAAAATAGGGAGGGGGGGCAGTGTAGATAAGAAAAACAGTTTTACTCTTGTAGAACTTCTTGTGGTTATTGCGATTATCGGAATGTTAATCGCTCTTCTGTTACCAGCCGTTCAAGCCGCTAGAGAAGCGGTGCGGCGTATGCAATGCACGAATAATCAGAAACAAATCGTGTTGGCAATGCACCATTACCATGATTCTTTTGAAACATTTCCATGGGCAAGTCGTGGTGATAATATGACTTGGGCAACACTAGTATTACCTTTTAGCGAAAAAAATCAAATTTTTGAAAATTATGATGGTAACACAATTGAGACATTTATAATGGACAAAGTAATTTCTACCTACACTTGTCCTTCGGATAGTGGCAACAATAAAAATGAAAGTTTTGCTTTGAATATCATTTTGCCAAGCCCAATTGTGTTACACAATTATATTGTTTGTACAGGGCGTGAAGGGGTACGTTATACTGGTATATCCAGTAATTCTCGTAACGGTCTTATTGATGAATCTGGTGCAACATCTCAGTATCTTGCAGTGTTCAACAACAGTAGTTCTCTGAATAATCCGCTCGTAACGGCATTGACGGATATTGTTGATGGAACATCGAACACGGTTGCTTTGTCAGAAACAGTGCAAGGCGCAGGAACTATGGATATCCTCGGTTTTATTGGGTCAGGAGCTGAATGTTTTTTCACTACAAACCAAAATCCCAATACAATGGTTGCAGATAATGACTTGTTTTACACTGTAACAAGTCATGTTCGACATCCTTTGGTGAGCATCAGTGCGACTTATTACGTGAGAAGGTCTGCGAGAAGTTGGCATGTTGGCGGAGTTAATGCTGGACTTGCGGACGGTTCTGTTCGATTTATTCCCGATCAGATTGATTTAGATGTTTGGCACGCCGCCGGTTCCGCTAACGGCGGTGAAATTTTCGTTACATTGATATCGTCTGATCTATGATTTGTGTGATTTATTTGATTGTTATAATTTTTATTTATTTAATCACAAATTTTTCCAAATCATCCTAATCAAAAAAATCACATAAATCATAGTTCCGACACCTAACCCTTTTTTTAATATGAAACATTTATTTTTCCTATTTTTATTATTACTGATTATTTCAGGTTGTAACACTCATAATCCGCAAGGACGTGTCGCTATTCGCGGCGAAGTAACCTTGGACGGTAAACCGCTCGAACATGGCGAAATACTATTTTCGTCACTTCCTGGATCAACTCCAGCAGTGGCGACAGGTTCGCCTATTAAAAACGGAAGTAATATATCATTGGAATAATTGTTTGTTTTTTGCAAATACTTAATTCCAAGCAACTTACATCAAATTTTATGTTTTAAACCGTGAAATGATGTGTGTTCTTAACTGATTATTACATAAGAACTTACGTTAAAGACGATAATTCCACTGATATATTACATCTTTTGTAATCTTGAAATTGCTACAATGGAGATTACAATACTTGGCATGATGTTTTTTCAACAGCCGATATGGTTTTTTCTTTTGATTCCGATTGTGTGTTCGCTTTACTTTTGGCGAATACTGTCGAAGTTGGTGATTGGTTTACGTTTTGCGGTTCTTTTGCTGATCGTGTTGGCGATGACACAACCGATGCTTAAATTGCCGGCGCGTAGCGGAACAATTATTGTTGTTGCCGACCGTAGTCGTTCCATGCCCGCCGATTCCGCAACCGCACAAAAACATGCAGTCAACCTGTTGCTCCAACACCTCGGCAAAGAAGATCGACTTGGAGTTGTTTCGTTTGGAGCGAAATCGTTTTCTGAACGAATTCCAGCCGGACCTGCATCAGGAACATTCGGAGAATTTACGGCTGAAATTCAGGCAGACGCTTCCAATCTGAGCGGCGCTATCGAAAATGCGTTGTCGTTAATTCCTGTCGGCGATAAAGGCAGACTGTTGATTTTGTCGGACGGACGCTGGACCGGCGATCCTCCCGCTCAATTGGTTTCACAACTCGTTCAACGCGATATTGCCGTTGATTACCGCGTGATTGAACGTCCCATTGTCGGCGATATTGCAATCCTTTCTCTTGATGCACCTGATCGTGTTTTGCCGGAAGAAGTGTTCAAAGTAACCGGTTGGGTTCATGTTCCGGTAGCGCAGGATGTCGAATATGAACTGTTACAAAACGGCATTGTTACTACAACCGGAACTCGTTCTTTAACGTCGGGAAATAACCGGTTTGAATTTCAGATTAAAGCCGGAACGCCCGGCGCATTATCTTGTGAACTTCGGATTCGCGGTCAGGAAAATGATCCTGTTCCCGAAAATAATTCGGCACGAAAAATAATCGGCGTTGAAGGAAATAAACCGTTGCTGGTTCTTGTTTCGCAGTCAAAAAACGGTTCGGCGGCTGTTTCAACATTGGCAGATATTCTAAATAATTCCGCAATTGAAACTGAAATCGCCGACGCTTCAACAATTCGTTGGTCGTTACCATTGTTAAGCCGTTACTCCGGTATTGTGCTGGAAAACGTATCATCGTCGCAACTGGGAGTTTCCGGCATGGAATTAATCGCCGAATGGCTCAAACAAACCGGTTCAGGTTTGATGTTGACCGGCGGGAAAAATTCTTATGCTCTCGGCGGATATTACCAATCGCCGCTCGATCCGATCCTGCCCGTCTCAATGGAACTCCGAAAAGAACACCGTAAACTCGCAGTTGCTGTTGCCATTTTAATGGATTGTTCCGGTTCAATGGGAATGGTGGTTCCGGGCGGAAAAATCAAAATGGAACTTGCCAGTCTCGGCGCAGCCGAAGTTCTCAATATTTTAACGCCAATGGATGAAGTTGCTGTTTTAACCTGCGATACCGGCGTTCAGACCATTATTCCGTTAAAACAAAATACGACTCCGCAACAAGATCGCGAAAAAATTTTGACGATTGCACCGGGCGGCGGCGGAATTTTTGTTTACGTTGGTTTGACGGCAACCAGTAAAATGCTTGCCGACGCTCAAGCAGGTACAAAACACATTATCCTGTTCACCGACGCGGACGATACCGAACAACCTGAAGATTATGTTCGTCTTCTGACGGCGTGCAAAAATGCCGGAATGACTTGTAGTGTTATTGCGTTGGGAACGGAAACCGGAACGACGGCGGAACTTTGTAAAGATATTGCCCATATTGGCGGCGGGAACATTTACTTTACGGAACAGGCAAACGATTTACCGCGATTATTTGCGTTGGACACGTTTACTATTTCCCGCAGCACTTTTTTGGAAGACCCGACTCCGTTTCATTTTACCGGCGGAATGACCACGTTAACCGGAACAATATTAACTGCGCCGCCGAATCTTGGCGGATACAATCTTTGTTACGCGAAGCCGGGCACATTGACTTCGGCGGTAACGGATGACGATTACAAAGCGCCGATTATTGCATCGTGGCAAGCGGGTTTGGGGCGAGTTCTTTGTTACACGGGACAAGTCGATGGTTTGTACACCGGTCAGATGGCGGATTGGCAAGATTATCCGTCGATGCTTACCAGTCTTGGACGTTGGACGGCGGGGCGAACGGAAACATTGCCGAATAACATGATGTTGACCCAACAACTCGACGACGGAAGTTGCCAAATTCGGTTACACCTTGACCCTGAACAGGATTCGTCCTTTGAAACGCTTCCGACAGTAACGATATTAAAACAAATGCCCGGAGTTGGTTTGGAAACCGAAACCGTTTCATTGCGTTGGTTGGAACCGTCGATGCTTGGTGTGAACGTTATTTTAACAGGCAACGAAACAATTCAGGCAACTGTTTTGTTGACCGCCAAAAGTGAATCTGTTCCGAAACCGTTTCAACTTCCACCGGTTTGTCTTCCGTATTCGCCGGAGTTCCGACCTTCCGGCAGTGGTAAAGGCGAGGAAACTCTTCGTCATCTTGCGGCAACAACCGGCGGTTGTGAACGAATGGAATTGCCCGGTATGTGGAACGATATTCCAAAAGTTCCGCGTTATTTCGATCTTTCCGTTTGGCTGATTTATGCGGCAATTTTTTGTTTAGTTGCGGAAATTTTTCAACGCCGAACCGGTTTGGTTAGTTCGTGGAGCAATCGTTGGATCAACCGAATCCGCCGTATTCCCGCGCTTCGTGAACAAAACCGTCTCTCGGCAAACAGTAACAGTAATAATAATAATAATAATAATAATAATAATAATAATAATAGCAGTAACACCAACACCAATGCCGACACAAACACGGACAACGACAATTCAAACGTTAAATCTCTTTCTTTGTTCCGCCGTTTTGCAATGAGAAAAGAGCAACGAAAAATCTTGCAACGTGACCATTCGGAAACATCGGTTCCGCATACCGAATCGGTTATTCCGACATCAACGCAAAAACAAAAAGAAGAACCGCCGACAACTTCCGGCGACGTTTCCGATGCATTACATAAAGCCCGACGATCTTCAAAAAATCGTACAGGAAAATAGCAATATTTCCGGATAAAGTATGATCAGTAGAATTTTTGTTTTTTTTATTTGTCCCATTAGTCCCTATTGTCTCTAAAGTCCCTATAAAAAGGGACGCTAGGGACATTAGGGACAAATGATGTTGATTTTTTATAAAACGTGGTGGTTAAAAAACGAATTTTTAGAAGTTCCCAATAGGGAATCATCTGTATTTTACCTATTTTTTGCGGTCAGTATTTCAATAAAGGATTTTCACGTTATACTACTGCATTCGGGAATTTTCAAAAATATCTTTTGGTAACTTCTAAAAACTTCGACTGAAATCGACCGAAATCGGTTTTAATTGATCAAAAAACGAATTTGTTAAAAGTTCCCATTATTGATGTCGTTGGTGATTTTTTTTACCGGATTGGAATTTTATTATGCAAAGTAAGACGTTATCGGAATTGTCGGCAATGGTTGACGGAGTTCTTGTCGGCGATGGTAACATTGTTATCGACGGAGTTGCGCCAATGCAAAACGCAACGCCCAACGAATTAACCTTTCTTGATCGTCCAGACCGTCTCCCATTACTCTATCGGAAATGTAAAGCCAAAGCAGTTCTGGTTCCCAACGGCGTGTTGCCGAATGGTTTTTCTGTAATTCAAGTTTCCGATGTTCTAAAAGCGTTTGAACAAATCGCCGCCTATTTCTCGCCGCCACGCGAAGAATCCATTGATGGAATTCATGAACGATCCTGCATTCATCCTAGTGTCCAACTTGGAAAAAATGTTGCGGTTGGACCTTTTGCCGTGATCGAAGAAGATGTCGAACTTGCTAACAATGTTATTGTTCACGCTGGCGTGCAAATTCGGGCAGGTTCCAAAATCGGCGAAAAAACAACTATTTTCCCAAACGCCGTTCTTTATCGGAATACGATAGTCGGTTGCCGTTGCATTATTCACTCCGGCGCAGTAATCGGAGCATTCGGTTTCGGATACGATTCCTCAAAAGGTTTTCACAAATTATCACCGCAATTAGGGAATGTCGTTATCGGTAACGATGTGGAAATCGGGTCGTGCAGCACGATTGACCGCGCGACCTACGGATCCACGATTATCGGTGACGGCACAAAAATCGATAATCTGGTGATGATCGGGCATAACTGCAAATTAGGAAAACATAATCTAATTTGTGCGCACACCGGAATTGCCGGAAGTACCACGACAGGCGATTATGTGGTGATGGCGGGCAGAGTCGGAGTAAAAGATCACGTCCATATCGGCGATCGCGCCGTACTCGGGGCGATGGCAGGAATTTTGGCAGACGTCGAACCGGACGTCCGACTCGTCGGAATCCCCGCAACACCCGAAAAAGAACAAATGAAAATTCAAATCGCCCTCCAAAGATTACCAGAACTCCGAAAAGAATTTAAAAATCTCGTCAAAGAAGTAGAAAAACTGAAGTTAGTTGATAGATGATAGTGGATAGTGGATATACTCATTACACTTTAAAATTCGGTTTTTATTTTTGTAATTTAAAATATTACGAACAAATGTTTCTGTAGTTTCAGGAAGGCGATCAGTTTTCGAACCAAAATATTGTACAATATTTCGCCCTGAAAGGGTAATCAGCATTAGCGTAGGGCAATCGCCCTACGGATGATTTCCCTTGAAAATAAAGCCCTGAAAGGGCGCAAGCCGAAATATCGTAAT
>JAIRLW010000653.1 GCA_031259095.1 Planctomycetaceae bacterium
CAACCTCAGTAGCAAAAGAGACAGCATCGACTTAACCTCATTAAAAAATAACTGAACAATGAGGTAATGAGGTTAGTTTTGGGGGAGAATTCATTGCTACTGAGGTTGTTTTGTTCGGAAAAAATAGGTTGAAAATAAGGTTTGTTAAAACAATAACTACGTTTTTTGAAAATTCCACTGATATATTACTTTATTTTTTAGCAATCGGGAATTTATTGTTTCAACAATAATCGTACAGTTCCGACTAATCCTGAATCGACAAGTTTTGTTTCCGGCGTTAGACGTTGAATATTTGTTCGGGTTAGCCGTTCATTTTCCGGTTTTGCGGCGTCGCCGATAATTCGGTTTGCCCAGTGATTCGCAACCTCAATCTCAATCCGGTTTTTTCCCGATTGCCACGCCGAAGTAATTTCAACCCGAAACGGAAACGCCCAAATCGTTCCGCAAGATTGGTTGTTAATTTTAACTTCCGCCAATTCATGAACATTATCGACTTCGAGAAAAATTCGTTGACCTTTCTCAAATTCAATCTCAACATCCTGCGAATAAGTCGCAAGGCCACTGTAGTAACGAATTGCCGGATTCTCATGTTTTGTCCAACTCTCCAGTTTTTGAAACTCAACAGGTTCTTGCACGCCTCCCCAAGTTGGATCAAAACGAACACTCCACGGCGAGGTGATTTCAATTATTTTTCCGAAAGTTACAGAATTGGATTGACCGGTTCCCTGAACGGACGGTTCTATTTTGTTGCGGAAAACAACAAAAACCGAACCGTAAGGCGCAAACTCCAACGGAATGAATGTTCTGTTTTTTTCCTGCGTGAACGCTTGGGCTTTTCGAATTTCCCCGCTGACCGGATCCCATAATTCCGGTTCACGTCCCGTAACACGAAAAGCGCAAACGGTTTTATCCGGTGAATCCGTTAGATTGGCAACAAAATAAATTTCCGCTCCGATATTACCGAATGGATTGGCGGGAACTGTTTCGACGTTGATTGGAGAAAATTCGGAAAAATTCCGAAACGAAATTTTATCAAGCTGATTCTGATAGACAGTTCGGTGAATCCATTCCAAACGCGGTTTTTTATGAGTTCCTTCAATACGTTCAAAATCAAACGGAATACCGGCATTTTTCAAAAGATTGCGAGCGGTTTCTTCCTGCAACGTTTTTTCTGTTGTTTTTTCCGTCCATGATTCAGAAACAACCGGTTTATTCGCCGGTTCCAGAATTTGAATCGGGTTGGAACCGATAATTGTTGCGCCTTCTTGCGACCATGTTTTAATTTTGGAAAAAACCTCCCGTGAAATTCCAAATTGCTGCGGCAACACGAGAACACGGTAATTTGTTCCGTCTTTGAGAACAATCCGTCCGTTACGAATTTCCGCAACCTGCGTCAGCAAAACATCCTCCGACGCAACATCATAATCGTAACCCGGTAAAGACTTTGCCGTATTGGCCCATTTACCCTGAGTAAAATTCGGAACACCGTTTCCGTAATATTCCAGAACATCAGCCGACGGCAATCCTTGTTGCAACAAAAATTGAATACGGTTAATATAAGTTAGAAAATCTTTTGATTTTTTCCAAGTAAAATTTTTCGGATTAAAATGTGTTCCGGCAAAATATTCCTGGCCGGGAAAACCTGTTTCATCCGGCGAACACGTGAACGTATGCCAAACAAGCAAATTCATCCCTTCACAAACGGCTTGGTCAAACGATGGTTTTAAGTTGTGCGAAAATGATTCCTGCCAATGCATACCGATATTGGTAAAACCTTCGGCGGCAATCAATTTATGACTGTGCGTGTGCGCGGCGGACGCCGGTTGTTTGGTGAAAAACCGATTGGCGTCTCCAATCCGGTGACGCGGCGACCAACTCCAAAATTCAGACATCGGAATGTCGGAAATGCCGAGAAGTTGAAGAGAATCAATCGGCGCACCGTGTGGTCCGCCTGATTCAGGATGAATACCGATACCATAATCCGCCGCTTTTTTCTTCATGGGAACGCAATGATTTTCCGCAATCAAATCGCCGATTGTCCGCCGAAAATCGTTCAAAAATCGGTTGCTTAATGAACGGTTATTGAGAATATATCCGGCAATCACCGGCAAATAGGGAATCGGATCATAACCGCGGCGGGTTTGAAATTCTTCACGAAACCGATCTGTCCAATTCATTCCTCCCGCTTCCCAACTATCGGTATGAAGATAACGCAACGACTTTCCGCAATGAGGTTTTACTGTATCAAGAATCGGTTTAACGGCTTTGTTCCAATAAAAATCAAAAGCGTCCGAACTCAGATGATCAAGAACAAGTCCTTGCCAATCACCGCTGGAAGTTGAAACTCTCGCACCGGTTGCGGTGTAACCGAATCGCAGAACAGTCCAGTTTCCGGCGGGAACATTCCAGTGAAGCGTTCCTTGTTGATTTATTTTTTCGGTTAAAACAAGAATATCTTCTATCTTAACAGGTTGATCATCAGGTTGATCCGGTTCGTCTTCCATCAATGGTCGGCAATCCGGCGTAGAACCGCCAAATTCATGAACCGCTAATTTTATGTCGAATAACTTTAATTTTCCTGTTTTTTTATTCTTTCCGGTAATTCGTTTCCCGCCGCTGTAAAGGGCAATATCGGCAATCTGAACATTCCGCGAATGATCGGAATGTTGCGGATCGTAGGAACTAAAAATGTTCAACCGAAAACGTTTTCCTTTTTGTTTCCCAAATGTTAAATGGATGTTGCCGGTTTTTTGCATGGAAAAAGCGGCGATACGGTTTGTAACAGAATTATCTTTGCCGGAATCAATATCGAAACATAACAATTCGCATTGTTTCGGTCCGTAACCGGAACGCGGTTCAATCGCAATCCGATCAATTTCAACAACATTGTTAAATTGAAATTCCAACCATTCGGGATTTTCTGTTGTGGGACCGTTCCCGCTATTCTGCCCTTCGGAAACCCAAAACGTTTCCGGTGACCCGTCAATGGCGTTTGGGGGTGGATAATTTTTTTGATGGGAACTTGCTTTGAACGTGAAGGGAATTTTTTCAACATTTTCCGGTTCTGTTTTGAACGCGACAACGGCAATATCCCGATAGAACCCCAAATGTCCATTTGGTTTCGATAAATTGACTGTTTTTTCCGGACCGCCTTCGATATTTGTTGTTGAATAGACCACACGTTTAGCCGCAAACTCCGGCGTAACAATCGGACCGCCGAGATTCCAACCGCTCTGAATATTCAGACTGATGGACAATCCTAATCGATGAGCTTCCTGAATGGTGTGAACGAATAATTTTGTCCATTCGGGTGAGGAATACATTGGTCCCGGCGGAGTATTTTTGTTATCATCTTGGTTGGAACCGTTAGCGTCAAAGACGATTGCGCCTCCGAATCCTTTTTCTTTCATCTGTTCCAAATCGCGGGTGATTGAGGAAGCCGTAACATTTCCGTTCAGCCACCACCAATACGCCCAAAGTTTTGATTCACAAGGCGGTTCCGCAAAACCCTGAGCAAGTTTGTCTTCCGCCCGAACCGACACTATTGATACTAAAATTAAAATCGCAACAAATAACGATAATCTCCACGTACTTTTTAAAATCATTCTTAAAAACATTTTGACTCCTTTTGAAAATAGAAGGGTGTTAAACGGATTTCTAAACATTATACCAATTATTTCCATAAAAAATACTGATGCTTTAGGGATAAATAAAGAACCTTTCACCTAAACACAAATTTGTCTTAAAAATTATTTATTTGTCCCTTAATGTCCCATTAGTCCCTACTATCCCTAAAATTTTCAGTGCAGGGACATTAGGAACAAGTTGGGACATGAGAAACAAATAATCAGGTTTTATAATTTATGATTCATTATTCATTATTCATTATTTAAGATCGTTTGGACAGGAATTGGGCGGCGTCTTGGAATTGTTGTAATAATTGGTCGTATTGTGTTGCGTTTTGTTCTTGCGGAATTTGGCGGTCTTCGACACTTAAAATGTCATCGATTTTTGAAAAATCGTTCCACAAACCCGAACCAACCGCTGCCAATGCCGCTGCGCCCAATGCGGCGGCGTCTTGTCCGATGTTGGTTTTTTCGACGTCAATTCGTAACGCATCCG
>JAIRLW010000069.1 GCA_031259095.1 Planctomycetaceae bacterium
GGCTGGCAATTGGTGTTGCCAGCCGTTTGGCTATCCGATTTCCAGCCGAACACAGAGGCAAGTCGGCGAGTACGCCATGCGACTACCTCTTGTGCATTTTTCACTCTCCACTGTTTAAAGTAGGCAACATTTCACCGAAGGGCTTTCACCCTCCATCGTCTCGGCTAGCACGCCGCGATTGTGGGTGAAAACCCTTTGGCAAATGGTCGCCTACCTTGCCCCGTCTGTAATCGATACCTTAAAATTCGAAACAATAACAATCAGGCTTTTTTCTTTTTTCGTCGCAGAAACGGCAACGCGAGAGTTCCGGCAAAACCTAAAATCAATGCGGTTGCCGGTTCGGGAATTGCGGCGACATTGGCGCTAACATTGGTTAGAATAAACGCGAAATCCTGATAATCAAAGTCAGAATCCAATGCCCCCCAGTCTTCAAAGGCAAACAGAAAAGCAGATTCAATATTTTCATAGCCAAGCCGTTGACGCATCAGATCGGTAATATCAAAGGAAATAAGATGTTGGATTCCATCGTCATAGTACCGTGTCCACGATTCACCACTTAGGTACTCCTCCGATAGATAGTACCATTCGTGATCGCCGGAAAATACCTTTCCTTCTCCGTTGCTATTTGCCGAAAAGATATAATTACCGCCTTCCAGATCAATTGGCTGACCATCAATGGTTGCCTCGCCGGTGGTTGTAGAATTATATTGTCCTGTATCAAAAAGCAAGGCGCCGGTGGTACTGTAGATTTGCAATCCATGTTGCCAATCGGAACTTGTGAACGAAGCCACAACATTGCTTCCCGGATTGACTTCCCATGACGAAATTGTTTGCTGAATCATTCGGTCATTCACCAGTTCGTTTCCACTAGCATAATTTGATTGACCAAGCGCAACAAGTTCGTCATGAAAATATTCGTTGAAAATGCGAAACAACGGATTGGACGTTCCTCCATTGGTATCGCTGGTCGCGTCGTTAATCTGCAATGTTTCAAGATTGGCGTTAAGGGCGATATACTCCTCCCTTGTTAGCAAATCTCCATACGAAATGGAAATCGCCGCGCTAAAAACTACAGCGACAAGAATAAGTTGTGAAACAAAAGTTTTCATGGTTTTACCTCATACTCTATTTAAGAGCATTATTGAGTTGAATATTTACAAAGTACTAATCTAATCTAATCTAACACTCGCAATTAACATGCCATTTGTTTTTGTCGTTTTCATTTGTTTTTTTCTAACCCATTTGTAATTAACATGTTAGGCTAAAAATATTTTTCTGGAAAGTAAAACGCTCCAAACAATTGACATAAATAACTGTATCAAAACGAAACAAAGTAGTCAATCGTGATACAAGAGGGAATCTCTAAAAATTTGCCGATTATTTCACTGATACGACCTATTGACCGATTACTTCGATCAGTTTTGTTGCATTGATGGGGTTACTGCTATGAGGAAGTGTCCAAAATTAAACTCGACAATCATATCTGATTGAAATCATATCAATCTGTCGAAAAATATCACGCTTGTCAAGTTTATTTTTTGGGGACACTTCCGAAGCGTCCATTTCCGGTGTAATAATCGAGGGATTGATTGTAGTAGTCATCGGGAAAAGCGATTTAACAGGAATTTTCTTACACGCGGGCGCGTTAATCCGAACTACGAATTAATAAATTAAGGCGACTCCTAAAAACTTCGACTGAAATCGACCAAAATCGATTTTAGTCGAATTGGGTCGATTTCGGTCGATCAAAAAATGAGTTTTTAGAAGTTGACTTAATAAATTAATAAACTTGGACGGAATACGGAATATCCATTGAAACGATCTGTAATTTTTCTATTCTATCACATTTTTGCACTTAAACAATATTTTAACTTCAATTGTTTTCTGAATTTATTATTAAAATATTTTTCTGCTATCCGGAAAACAGGTATAATCGTTTTTTTCGTTTAGGTAACCTCTAAAAATACTTTACTTAATCATCCATGCTTAGCCTATGCTTTAACCTTACAGGACTACTTGACGTGATTAGAACAAAAGAGACAATAAGCAATTTCTAAAAACTCCGGCACAAAATTATTTTAGTCGATTTTGGTCAATTTTTTTGTTTTTTTGTCAATTCCCAGATGTTATCACATTACGATTATAAACTTCCGTCTGATCTGATTGCACAATTTCCATTACGAAATCGGTCAGACTCGCGATTATTGGTTGTTGACCGAAAGACCGGAAAATTTCAACACTTACACGTTTACAACTTGCCGTCGTTGCTTGAACCGAATGATTGTGTTGTTGTGAACGACACGAAAGTGTTACCGGCGCGGTTGGTAGGAACCCGTAACAAAACCGGCGGACGTTGGGAAGGACTTTTTCTCTCGTTCGATTCAAACCAACTCTGGAAAATTATCGGCAAAACACGCGGTAAAATCCAACCCGGCGAATTGGTACAACTTCAAACGTCAGAAGGACATATCGGTTTTTCGCTGGAATTTGGTACGAAGTTAGCCGACGGCTCTTGGATTGTCAAACCGCAAACCAATGAAACTCCGTTGTCGGCGTTGGAACACGTTGGTTGGATTCCGATTCCGCATTATATTCGTAACGGTCGTATGCTTCTGGCGGACAAAGAAACTTATCAAACTGTTTACGCATCGAAACCGGGAGCGGTTGCCGCGCCGACAGCCGGATTACACTTTACGCCGCAACTGTTCAACAACATCAAACAACAAGGAATTAACATTGTACCGGTAACATTGCACGTCGGTATGGGAACGTTCAAACCAATTACTGTTGAAAATATTCATGAACATCCAATGCACGCCGAGTGGTGTTCGCTGACAAAATCAACAAGCGAAACCCTTCAACATTGCAAAGTTACAAGCGGAAGAATCATTGCGGTTGGAACAACTTCGGTGCGAGTTCTGGAATCGGCAACCGATTTGAAACCGTTTGAAGGTGAAACTTCATTGTTTATTCGTCCGCCTTACCAATTCAAAAATGTTGATGCGTTGCTGACCAACTTTCATTTGCCGAAATCAACGTTGTTAATTTTAGTACGAACTTTCGGCGGTGATGAACTGATTCAGGAAGCCTATCAGGAAGCCATTCGGAAAAAGTATCGATTTTTCAGTTACGGCGACGCAATGTTGATTTATTGATGTAACTGTCTGTTTTTTTTAGCGGGACAAGGGAAAAAAAACGTAATTTGGAACTGTTCAAAGTAGTTACATATAGGATTGTTCCCCGTTAATCCCCAACACCCAATCCTTAAGAAGTGTCCCTTTCCGATTTGATGAGCAACTGATATAATACAGCGTTTCGTTGTCCGAATAATATTGTATTCACTGAATCCATTTAAAAAATTCAAAAGGAGTTATCATGGATATTCACGATTTGATGATGAATTTACGGGAATCGGGAGAAGGAAAAATTGTTTTGTTGGTTTCCGATGGTATTGGCGGTTTACCGTTGAAGCCGGGAGGACTCACCGAGTTGGAAACCGCTAAAACGCCAAACCTTGACGCTTTGGCAAAAATCGGTGTTCAAGGGCTTTCTATCCCAATTAAACCGGGAATCACTCCCGGAAGCGGTCCAGGACATCTAGGTTTGTTTGGATATGATCCGCTCAAATATATTATTGGCCGCGGCGCATTGGAAGCCGCTGGAATCGGGTTTGCAATGACCGAAAACGATGTGGCGATTCGCGGTAATTTCTGCACGATTGACAACGCCGGCAATATCTCAGATCGTCGGGCAGGTCGGATTCCTAGCGATGAAAGCGCAAAAGTGGTTGCCAAACTTCGTGCGATTAAAATTTCCGGCGTCGAACTATTTGTCGAACCGGTTAAAGAACACCGTTTTGTTCTGGTGATTCGCGGCGAAGGATTAGGCGACACGGTCGCCGATACCGATCCGCAACGCACCGGAGCGCCGCCGCTCGATCCCGCATGGCATGATGAAAAGAGCAAAAAAACCGCCGAAATCGCAAAAGAATTTTTCAATCAGGCAAAAAAAATTCTCGCCAACGAACCAAAAGCAAATTGTCTCACGCTTCGCGGTTTCGCCAAAAAACCGCACATGCCAAGTTATAAAGAAATTTATGGTCTTAAAGCGGCGTGTATTGCGGTTTATCCGATGTACAAAGGTCTTGCGAGTTTTGCCGGAATGGAACTTGTCGGAAAACCTGCAACGTTGACCGAAGAAATCGATACACTCGAACAAAATTGGAATGATTATGATTTCTTCTTTGTCCATTTCAAATACACCGACAGCCGCGGTGAAGATGGCAACTTCGACGAAAAAGTTAAAATGATTGAGGAACTCGACAAAGTGATTCCGCGAATTTCCGCACTAAAACCGGCATGTCTGGTTGTAACCGGTGATCACAGCACTCCGGCAAAAATGGCGTCGCATAGTTTTCATCCGGTTCCAACACTTATTGTTTCTGACTTAGCACGAACGGACGCGACTGAGCATTACGGTGAACGCGACGCCGTGTACGGAGGACTCGGACAGTTTGAGGCAATGTACCTAATGCCGCTTGCCATGGCGCACGCCGGAAGATTAGGAAAATTCGGAGCGTGAACAAGAATTTTTATAACATATCAGTGGAATTTTCGTTTTTTTGCTTCATTCGGAATCGGTTTGTTACCTAAACAAACCGATTCGTTTATCCAACAGAAAATCTTAACCGTTTTCTGTGCAATCTATTATTTTATTTATGGACAAGTTACAAGAAGTTTACACGGCAATTCCGCATCGGGAACCGTTTTTATTTGTTGATGAAATCGTCGAGTGTGACGATAAACGGATTCTTTGTAAAAAAACGTTTACCGGTAACGAATTTTTCTTTAAAGGACATTATCCGGGGTTTCCGATAGTACCGGGGGTTTTGCAATGCGAAGCGGCATTGCAAGCCGGTGCGATTTTGTTGACGCGAATCTTTAAAGATGAAGAAATTGACGGGCGATTACCGGTTGTTGCCAAAATGGGGGAAGTCCGATTTAAACAAATGGTGCAGCCCGGCGATACCATTATGATGGAAGTCAAATTTCGAGAAAAAATGACCGGCGTGTATTTTCTGCGAGCAAAAGTTACGTTAAACAGTAAAATTTCCGTTCAGTTCGATTTCGCTTGCGCCCTGACGGAACGTCCAAAGTAATTGCTCTTCTTGTAATATTTCAGAGGGAAATTTCTAAAAAAATTAGATTTTTAACCACAACGTTTTATGAAAACTCATTTTTTGGTTGACCGCAATCGACTAAAATCGATTTCGGTCGATTTTAATCTGTGAAAAAATAAGTTTTTAGAAGTTCCTTTAAAATAATCTGAAAAATTTCTGATTATTTCGGAATTTGGGGATAGGCAACTTTCGCCGAAATTTTTTGGTCAATCGCGTTATTGATAGGCAACAGTGAATCAGATTCGAGTCGGCAATTTGTGTTTCCGACCGGTTTGAAAACTGATGGTCGGCGGGAAACAGGGGCAAGTCGGCGAGTATGCTGACGCGATGTTTCGGCGAAACATCACCTACCTTATATGGATAAACTTTGAATGAATCCTTGAATAATTACCATATTTGTTAGAAAGGAAAAACCGATGAATTTAAGTTTATTAGAACCCGATTTGAGTTCTTATGGGATTCGCGCAGCAAACGTACTTCGTAACGCTTCTCCCGCAAAACTTTATGAAGAGGCTTTTGTACGTGAACACGGACCGCTAAAATTTAGTAAATAAAATAGCCTGATCGTTAATAGTTTCGCGTTATTTAATTATTGACGCTTTTAAACTCAAGGCGTCCATCCTTCGGGGAGGGTGTTCAAACGGATTTTTAGCGTTATCTTTATGTATGTTAATGTTATGATTAGCAACTTCTAAAAACCTCTGGTAAAAAATTTTATGACACAAAATTTATTTGATTTAACCGGTAAAAAAGCGATTGTTACCGGCGCCGCCGTTGGAATCGGACGCGGTTACGCTGCGGCGTTGGCAAAAGCCGGTGCGGATGTCGCAATCGTTGATCTCGACGAAAAAACCGGCACAAAAACCGCCAACGAAATAATTTCCTACGGCAAAGATTCCATTTTTGTCCGTTGTGATGTTACCAAAAAAGAACAGGTTGACGCCATGATGGACGCGGTTCTCCAAAAATTCGGACGGATTGATATCGGCGTCAACAACGCCGGTATCGGTATTCTCGGCGGTGATCTGGATTTTTCACCCGAAAATTGGAATAAAGTTATTAACGTCAATTTGACCGGAATGTTTCTTTGCGCTCAGGCGGAAGCACAACAATTCGTGAAACAAAATCCGGTCGGCGGTAAAATTATCAATACCGCCTCCATGTCCGCACGAATCTGTAACTGTAACGCTTCATATAATGCCTCCAAAGGCGGAGTGGTTGAAATGACGCGAATGCTTGCCGCTGAATGGGGAACGTACAATATTAACGTCAATTGTATTAGTCCCAGTTATATTCTTTCGCCGATGCACGCATCAACTCCGCTCGAAGTTCGTACCCGAATCAGGGAATTAACGCCGCTCGGTTATGTCCAACGTCCCGAAGACCTTTACGGTCCCGTAATTTTTCTTGCATCGGAAGCGTCAAATTATGTAACGGGTCTTGATCTGCTGGTTGACGGCGGTCATACGCTCAACGCTTGGCTGACTCCGCTTCAACGTGAAACACCGCCGCGAATTTCGCCGGAACAAGAAACTGTTCAACTTAAACACGATCTCACCGCAATGGAATTATCATTCGACGAAAACGGAATCAATGAATCCCTACACCCCGAAATCGCAAACGCCTTCAAAACCGCTTTCGGTTTAAACAAAAATTGATAGTAATCTATCAGCGGAATCTTTTTTACACGTCTGAATTTGGACAAACAACCTTATTTCCACCTAATTTTTCTTAACAAAACAACCTCAGTAGCAATGAATCCCGCCCAAACCGACCTTATTGCCTTATTACCTCATGATTCGTT
>JAIRLW010000132.1 GCA_031259095.1 Planctomycetaceae bacterium
GAAACTGGAAGAACTGGCGTTGGAAGATTCTTATTTTATCGAACGGAAATTATATCCGAATGTCGATTTTTACAGCGGAATTTTGCTTCGTGCCATTGGAATTCCGACCAACATGTTTACGGTAATTTTTGCAATGGGTCGTTTACCCGGCTGGATTGCCCAGTGGAAAGAACAGCACGATAATCCCGCACAAAAAATTATCCGTCCCCGTCAACTTTATATCGGCAACAAAATTACCGATTATGTCCCTATCGAAGAACGATGATCGTAGTTAATAGTTAATAGTGGATAGTTAATAGTTCGCAAGCGGAGTTATTTCCTTTTCTAGTCCCGAAACGGTTGCTTCCGAACTGGTGTCAATTACTTAAAAACCGGAGATAGACGGCATTTCGCCGAAACGCCGCCTACCTAAATGATCAGGTTGCCTACCTTACCAAATAAGATCACCGCTGAATAATTACACGAATTTTATTCCCGTACAACAACGATCCGGTCAATATACACAGCGTCAACTTCATCAGGACGTTTCGGCGGGGCAAACCAAAAATTGAATCCCGGCTTGAGTGCAATTGATCCCATATCAACCCAACAATATTCCGCACCGGATATTTCTGAAACAGGAACGGACTTGCTTGTAATTCCCTTTTTTTCCTTATAATCGTACACTCCAAGCGTCATCGCGGTTCCTTCGGTTGTTTTGGCATCGCAACGAACCGCCGCATAAAGCCGATATTTTGGTTGTTCCTCTGTTGAAGTTTTCGATGATTTCAAATCAAGCAGCGAATCATCAAAATTGTAACTTGTTGCCCATTCAAAATGATTGCCCGGCATTTTCACCGCACGACCATTCGACGCTTTTTCATCGTCAACATTAAATGTCCATTCACCAAGTTTGTGAGTGTTCAATTCAAAACTTTGTATATCGTACCAATTATTTTTCGGCAAGTCTTTACAAAAATCCGGCGGCAAAGCATCAACACCAAAACTTTGGCGAAGTTTTTGTTCAAATTTTTTGAAACCTTCCGCATTATCCCATTCCCAATAAACTGTAACTCCAAACTCTTTACATCGGGCAAAGAAGTCATCAATCGCATCTTGCGGGTTACTCAATCCGGTAAACGGTGTACCGGTTAATTCCGCTTTACGGCGAAGCGAATGATATTCTTTCAACACAACAAGATCAACCGGAATTTTTTCACGCCGGAGCCGATTTTGAATTGTTTCATCTTTTGTTGTTTCAATTGCCCGATTCATCAGTGCAACCGCTTTATTTAATGTTTCAAAATCAAGCCAGTCTTTGGTCGAATCTCTATAAATACCTAGATAAATACCTGATCTTTCCGCACGATCAAGAAGCAGATTCCAGTATTCTTTTAGAATCGGAGCAACATCGTTTCCATAATAACCGTTCAAAAATTCGTCGAACAATTTCTTTTCGTCGAGTGCCGGATTCCATAACAAATGCGAAATAACCCAATTTCTCAAACGTACAAAATCTCCGGCAGCACAATGAGCATCGCCTTGTTCAAATAAACCAAGTGTATGATGATCCGTGAAAAACCGGATATTCGGAGCCAACACCCGAAGATTCGGATGCGGCAGCATGTACGCCGAAAAATTTGTAACATAGTCCCAGACAAAAAGATGATCGGCAATTTTACTCCAACCTTCAATATCTTCACGCAACGGTTTATTTGGTTCGCCGGCTCCAAGCGGTTGAACAAACGAACATTCAATCGTACAAAGACGAATAACAACATTTTTTCGCGGCTTAACAAGTTTCGGCGGTTTCCGCGTGTATTGGTAAGCAAGCGTTTCCACCCAAACATCGGGAAATTCCTTTTCAATCGCTTCCGCAACCTTGTTAACGAAACGAATAAGCGCTCCGGCTTGACCGCCTTCTTCTTCGGCAATTGCCGTACAATTTTTACATTCACAATATCCGTGCCAATCATTTTGACTGATCGAAATGAATTTAGCATCAGGATTTTTACGGAGAGATTCAATCGCATTTTGGGTCAACTCTTCACACATTGCGTCATTTGTCAGACAAAGTTGAGCGTGTTCGTGTTTCCGTTCACCTTTGATTTCACTGTACCAATCAGGATGTTCCGCAAAATATTTGCTCGGCGGAATCAATGGAAAAAACGAATGAACAAAATACTGAAACCGATGATGACCGCCGTATTCCGGTGTTGTCCGAACCATGTTACCGTTACATTTCATTCGCGTTGCGAAAACACCGTCGAATGCGTCACGGTAAAATGCCTCGCGGTAAATCAGTTTCGGAGCGTATTCAATATTTTGTGCGGGAATTTCTAATGTCGGTTTTTTGGGAATAAACGTTTCGGTTGAAGTCCACCAACGAATACCAACAACATTTTCGAGTAATGTATTGACGGCGTAAAGTGTTCCGCGTTGCGGATGTCCGATCAGGACGAGATTTTGACCGATTGATTTGATGATAATTCCGTCATAAGGAATTTTCGCAACATCAATTTCCGGCAAAAGTTCTTTTGTCCGTTTGGAATTGCCGACCACAATTTGCGGTTTAGCGGTGTCAACTTCGGATTCCTTAACAATAACAAAATCGGCTCCGGTTACAGTGTCGAGATGCTGTTTCAGTTCTTTCGCCGCTGTTTGCTCCACCGGAGTTGCTTCGGCAGGCAACACAATAACGTAATTGGTTTTGCCGTCCGTCGAAAGTGTTAATGTTTCCGCTGCAAAAACAACAGAAACAACATTGAAGATCAATGTGAAAATTGATCCAATAAAAAAAGTTGCCCAAATTGAGCGTGTCATAGTTTTAGAGAGGTAAAAGTAATAAACTTGGTAAAATTGTTTGTGTTTTAACTATTCAAACGTTTTGAAACGGTTAAAACGCAACAAGAAAACATTTTAAGTATTGCAATCAAATATTTTAAACAAAAGAATCTTAAAATCAATAGACTGGTATTTTTTAATTTTTTAAACACGGAATACACGGAAAAGAAGTTTTCTTCATTCTTAAATT